>JAKQXK010000148.1 GCA_029561505.1 Spirochaetota bacterium
ACTTGGGCTCTGGCCCGTCTTTAGGTACGAAAGACCATTTCATGCCGGTCGCAAAACCCGCACCACCCCGACCGCGCAGATTTGACTTCTTCACCTCTTCTATAATCGC
This sequence comes from Spirochaetota bacterium, assembly GCA_029561505.1. Taxonomy (GTDB): domain Bacteria; phylum Spirochaetota; class Leptospiria; order Turneriellales; family Turneriellaceae; genus Turneriella. The sequence goes on from JAKQXK010000148.1 coordinate 110, forward strand.
GTTCGGGTTCCACTGTTCTTTTTCGGTGACCAGCAGGCGCTTCAACTGCGCATAACCACCCTGGCCTTCGTAGACCTTAAGGGAGTGGGAGTTCTCAAGATGAAAATAGTTCAGCACGACGCGAAGCTCTTTGCTGTGCGGCGTACGCGATTTCGCAGGATGCATTGAAGTTCATGCGTCAAACGCTAAGGGCGGCGTAAATCAAAAGACGTGTCGCCGTGGTAATGCGCCGCTTACCCGCAGCTGCGGGCGACGCGACGCGCCACTTACCAATGCCAGGTCAGTTGCGGGTTACGGGCAGCGCCCGTTTCGTCGATGCCGGTGACAAAGGTCTGCTGCGCGCCGTGGTCATGTTTCTTCGGGTTCTGGTAGATTTCGTGCACCGATTCGATGAACACGTCCATTTCTTCTTTTGATTCGGTTTCGGTCGGCTCGATCATGATCGCGGCGTTGACGTTCAGGGGAAAATAAATTGTGGGTGCGTAGAAGCCATAATCCAGCAGCGCTTTTGCCAGGTTTGCGGTGGTTAATCCTACTTTTTGCAGGCCATCTTGACTGAACACCACCTCGTGCATCGACGGGCTGGGCGACGCAAGGGTTAAAATATCTTCGAGCCGCGCGCGCATGTAGTTTGCGTTCATGACTGCAGTTTCGGCAATTTCATGCGTGCTCGACCCCCATGACTTCATGTATGTCCATGCGCGCAAAATATTGCCGAACTGGCCATACCACGCCTTGACGAGGCCGATCGACTCGGCGGGGTCGAACAATTCATAACCCGCACCCGGGTTGCCCGCAGTTTTCATGCGTACCTGCTCTAGGGGCAAAAAAGGCAGCATACGCGCTGAACAACCGAGTGCACCCTGCCCCGGCCCGCCGCCACCATGAGGAGTGCTGAATGTTTTGTGCAAGTTGAGCTGCGTCAGGTCGGCGCCCATCGCGGTGAAAGATATTTTGCCGACAAGCGCATTCAGGTTCGCCCCGTCGATATAAAGCAGTGCGCCGACCTTGTCGAGCATCGCCTTAATTTTCAGAATGTCCGTTTCGAAAATACCCATCGTGTTTGGGTTCGTGATCATGAGCGCTGCAACGTCGGTGCTCAGCAGTTTCGCAAGCTCTTCGAGGTTCGTAAGCCCGTTCTCGCGCGCGCCGACTTTAACAGTCTGAAAGCCCGCCATTGCGGCTGAAGCGGGGTTGGTGCCGTGCGCACTTTCGGGAATAATGATCGTTGTGCGTTTTTCGCCTTTGCTCAGAAAATATTTGCGTATCATCAGCGTGCCGATGAGTTCACCGTGCGCACCCGCAGCCGGCTGAATCGTCACGCCCGGCAGATCGAGCAGGCGCCGCAGCATCTCTTCGGTTTCGAAAATAATGCGCAGCACCGCCTGGCTGTATTCAATCGGCAGCGACGGGTGCACGTGCTTCAGTGAATCGTCACCAGCTATTCGCTCGTTGATGAGCGGGTTATATTTCATCGTGCACGAGCCGAGCGGATAAAGACCGTCATCCCATGAGTAGTTGCTTTTTGCGAGGCGGTGAAAGTGGCGCATCAGCTCAACTTCAGAAAGAGCCGGGAAAGCCTTTTCGGGAGACCTGGCTTTTTTTAAGAGCGGGTTTTGTGAAGCAGAGAAATCCGCCGAGGTTTGCTGCTGGCCTGGATAGGCGCTGAGCAGCCGTTCTTTTCTGACCGTCTGTCTTGTGGTGTGCTGAAGGCTCATATGCGTTACTCTTCGTTAATAGATTTAATGATGCCGAAAAGCATATTCTGAAAATCTGTTT
>JAKQXK010000156.1 GCA_029561505.1 Spirochaetota bacterium
TTCTGTTTTTGTCCATGTTTCCCACCTTTGCAGTGCACCGTAAGCCCTCTGGCCGTGGTGCATTGCACTAAAGCAGAAGATAGGTAAAAATGGACAAATCGTCAAGTTTTTTATTGTGCGGCGCGCAAATGGGCTCAATCAGTGAAAATATCCCTTAACCGCAAAATTCGGGCGTTTCGACTGCGCTCAACGACCGAATTATGCCAAAGCTCGGTTATAGTTTTGCAAGATCGACTCATCGCGCGAGAGCAGGCGATGCTCACCCAAGCGGGCCTGCGCGACGATGATGCGGTCGAATGGGTCGCGGGTCCATGATTCTTTTGCGGCAAACTGTACAACCCGCGGAAATGGTATATTGCACTGCCTTAGATCAATTCGGGCCTCGAGGTAGCCCACGACCTTCTCTGGAGGCTGCTTCAGCCTGCCGATATCATAGAGATATTGCAGCTCGAGAAAAACCATGGGTGAGATGCGGATTTCTTCGCTTTCGATTAGCTCAAGCGCGCGCGCAGACATGCGCTGTTTGGCCCCCATGTAGAGAAAAATGACGAAATGCGTGTCGAGATACAAAGGCATCAGCAAAGCGGGTCTGGCGACCAGGTCTTCGACCAATCTATGTGAATAAGCTCATCGGGGTCGCCATTGACCAACTCTTGCGGCTCAAGCGAGGCAATGCGGGAAGATCTGCCCAGAGGAATTATTTTTAGAATATTACCCTTGCGCTCGATGAGCAGCGGCTCTTGCGTCGCAATTACTTCATCGAGTTTCTGATAAATATCTTGACGCAGCTCGGTCGCAGTCAACATGCACGTACGGCTACAAAAAAAAGAACGTACGTCAAGAATTTTTCTATCTCTGCCAGGTAGATTCGAAGGTGATAGGCACCTCATCGTCGACCGAAAGCCCCAGAAGCGACGGGGGCTTGATGGCAAACTGGCTGAGCCGCAGCGTAAGCGACCCGGTCGCCTTAAGCACACCCCCGGCGGCATCGAGCTTCAAAACGACCCCTGACACTGTGGCAGTTTTGCCCGCAAACTCGACCTGAAACTGGGTGGTGAAAGATGGCTTTGTTAATAATGAGGATTCAATATTGCCACGAACCGTCAGCACCGGAAAAAGCGCGGCCCGCACTGTTTCGAGCATGTGCAGGTCGCGGTTACTGTCGCCTGAATCAAATGTATTCACCGGCACCGCGATCAGCACCTCGCACTCTCTGGCGTTACAGCGCGCTTTGCCTTTTGCACTCTTTGAAATGCCGGTCGCTTTCTTGAATGCATGGTTCACGATGTAAGAGACTTTTGATTCAGCCAGATTATAATTGCCGGTGAGGGCCGGGTGGCCTGCCTGCGACACGGAAAAAAGAGCCAGTAAAAAAATTAATCCCCCTGACCACACGAGTTTTGCTGAGCTGCGCATGATCAGAAATTAAAGACGAGCACCGTCACAGAAATCAGGTACGTGCCGAGAAGCAGCGAAGCCGCGGGCCCGTGAAAATTTGCCGCACCCGAAGTCTGCTCACCGCGCTCAGCCTGCTGCCGCGCCATGTTGCCGAGAATCGGCACAGCGATCATCAGCGGCAGGTGCACATAACTCAGGTAGCGGTGCCACTTCGTGCTGCCCGAATCTTTAATGCCGTCGGGCTTGGGCGCAAAAATCGCAAAACTTGCCGATGTGAAATAAAGCGCGGCCGCCGAGATACCCATCGCCATGTGCAGATTGCGCGTATCGGCACTCGACTGCGCCTGCGTGCCGAGCACATAGGTACCGACCATCGGCACAATCGCGGCGATGCCGACCCACTGGTGCCACTTGAGCATGCTACTGCGGGTTTCGAGATCTTTTTGCAGTGCGGCATTTGCAGAAGTTGGCTGCTGCATGTCGAGGTCGTTCAGTGACAGCGGCTTTTCGGCTGCGGCGAGGTGGGTTGCCGCAATGAGGCAAAACGCTACGGCAATTTTTCGTATCATGGTTTAGGTTCGATGTCGGTGCAGAAGTGTCAACACAGTTGCATTCAGAACGACGACGAAAGTTGCCCCATGCCGCCGGTGGCGAAACGCCGTCTGGCATTTTCGAGTTCACGCGTGTCGAACATACAGAACGGGCCAGAGAAATGTGGCAGCTGTGGCATAACATCGCTCAAGCCGAGCAGAACCTCGAGGTTCTCACCTGAAAACCGGCAAACACCTTTTGTAAGCCCCGTTGCGACACCAGC
>JAKQXK010000159.1 GCA_029561505.1 Spirochaetota bacterium
TACCGAAGGCTCGACGATATGACGGTGCTGGCATTCATGGTGCCTTAGCAGATGGCGAAAGACGGCAAACGATTCAACTTCAGGCAAGACACCGTCTACGACGCGCTCTACATATCTGATATTCACTATCTGCTGCGCAAAAAAGTGCGCAACCACCTGCACAAAGACCTCTTCAAACTGCTCGACCACCTGCGAAAGCGCGGTGTGCGCTTTCGCAAAATATTTCTCGTCGGCGACATCATTGAAAACTGGTATTTCAGCTCGCAGCGTAAATTGGTGCGCAAATTCGGACGCAAGCGCTTTAACCGCCTGTTCGACCGCTTCGATGCGCTTGCGACCCCGGTATCGCTCAAGGTTTACCTGATCGGCAACCACGACTCGTTCAGCTATGTTGCGAGTCTGCCGCCCAAAATTGAACAATACCTCAGAGAACGCGACTATGTCATCGATGAAAAATATGAAACGGACAGACTCGTCGTGCTGCACGGGCATCAGGGCCAGTACGGTAAAATCTCATGGTTTCTGAATATACTCGGTGTGCGCCTGCTGCACCTGATTACCTACCTTTACCCGCCGATTTTTACGGTCATGGAAAACTTCTACCGTAAACATTTCAATTTTGACCGCAACGAAACCGAGGCCGAAGTGCACGAATATTACGGAGTGCTGAGAGACCGCTCGAACCAGGCGGGGCGCCTTTTGATCTGCGGGCACACACACCAGGCGATGGCCGACGCCTCGCTGCGCGTGATCAATACCGGCGACTGGATAGAATCGGGAACTTTTGTCGTCGAAAACAACGAAGAGTTTTTCGGGCTCGAGTTTAAAACAAAAAAGAAAATTTACGAACGCTTCAGATTACGCATCTGACCAGTCTCAGCTCACCATCGCCTTGCGGTAGATCTTTTCGAGCCGGTCGACCGAGCGATCATGGCTGTGACCGGCTGCGATTTCGATGCTCATCGCTGAGGCCGACTCATAAAATTCGCGGTCTTTCAGAATCTTGACCATCGCTGCGGCAATCGCCGGTACGTCGTGCGCGGCTGGCACGAGCCCGTTCTCGCCGTGATGAATCAACTCGGGTAAAGCAAACGCATCGACGCCCACCGCGGGCAGCCCTGTCGCAATCGCTTCGAGCGCGACGAGTCCCTGCGTTTCCATCGCCGACGCCGTCACAAAAAGGTCGTGGTCGTGGTATACCTGCGGCAGGTCGGTGCGCGACCTGTAACCCATGAAATTTATGCTGTCGGCGACATTCAGTTCTGAAGCTTCTCTCTTCAGGTCGATAAGCACGGGGCCATCGCCGACGATCGTCAGCGGCGCATCGGGTATTTCGCGCTTCAAGAGCACAAATGCCCTGATCACCTCTTCGGTATTTTTTTCTGGTGCAATGCGCCCGACATGCAGAATGCGGGGCTGGCTTGTGGGGTAAGAGCGTTTGCTGCCATAGAAAAACCGTAGATCAATACCGTTCGATATGACGGTCACGGGCGCCTTAATGTTCTTGTCGATCAGGTCTTTTTTGATGAGTTCGCTGGGCGACACAATGATGGCGCATTTTTCATATAGACGGTTCGCCA
>JAKQXK010000169.1 GCA_029561505.1 Spirochaetota bacterium
GGTCATTCAATTCGACGCCAATAACCCGAAGAACGGTGCGGCAGATCTTGAGCAACTTGTCGTGCCCGATAAGGCAATCAGCGCTGAACTGTTGCGCGTTTCGAACTCCGCATTTTACGGACGCTCAGGTAAGGTAAAGGTATTGCGCGACGCGCTCGCCGTGCTCGGCATCAAAGCCACGAAGAACCTCGTGATCTATCTCAGCACGAAAACCATGGCTGCGAATTTCAAGAGCGACACGTTCAGACGCTACCTTACACAATACCCCATTTTTGCCGCGCTGGTCGCGCAGAACGTCGCTTTCGAAACGCGGCTCAAATCTCAGGCCGACGAGTGTTTTCTCGCCGCGCTGCTGCACAGCATTGGCATGAACATCATCGCGATGGAACGCCAGGGCCATTACAGCGACATGATCGCGGCCTGTGAAAAAAACAACTGGAGCCTCGTTCAACTCGAAAAACAATCTTACGGAATGACGCATGCTGAGGTGGGCAAGAAAGCCGCACTGCACTGGAAACTGCCAGAGATCTATCAGCCGCTGATGGAAATTTCACCCAACAGCGCGCCAGAAACGATCGTTGAAGACCTGGCGAAACTGACCTTCATCGCTGCGGTCTGCGCATCGCTGATGCTCGCGATTCCCGTGAAAGACAGCGCGGTCGATGCGGCGCGCAGTTTCTATCAGCAACTCGGTGGTGCGGGAGATGTCACCGGCAAACACGGGTCAGCAGAGGCGCTCGCAAAAATGAAAAACCACCCGTTCGCAATGTTGGCAATGTCTTGAAGCGCATTAGGCCAACGTGCAAAAGATACTCATAGTCGAAGACGAGGTCGTGCAGCGCACTGCGCTCGAGACCTATATCAAAGCCTGGGGCTATACCGTAGATGCGGTTGAAACCGCTGCGGCCGCAATCACCTACCTCACGCGTAACGAACCCGATATGGTCATTATTGACCTGCATCTGCCCGATCACCCCGGTATGGAAATTCTGAAGCACATCAGAGATACTGACGGCCCGATTCCGATGCCGGTGTTCATGACTTCGGCAGAAGATTCGCCCGAAATTCGCATCGTCTGCATGTCGTCCGGCGCCGATGATTTTTTGCCGAAGCCGCTCAATTTCGCCGAACTCTCGATGAAAATTCAGCAGGGCTTCGAGCGCGTCGACTACCGCAAGCAGATTCGCGAACTCAATTTGAAACTTGAACGCGAGAAAAAGAGTCTGCAGCGCTACTTTTCAGATGACCTCGTTGAGAAAATTCTCAGCGAAGAAATTTCAACCGAACTCGGCGGTGCCATCGTCGAGGCGTCGATCATGTTTTTTGACATACGCGGCTCAACGACGATGGCCGAGCGCATCGGCCCGCAGGCCTACGCCGAACGCATCTCGCGCCTCTTTGCCGACCTGATGGATATTATCTTCGACAATGGCGGCTCGATCAATGAACTTTTGGGTGACGGCATTCTCGCGACCTTCGGCTGCCCCTTCCCTAAAGCAGACGATGCGGCAAATTCGGTAAAGGCCGCGCTCGCGATTGAAGCGCACATGCTTGCGCTGAACCAGAAGCGTGAGGCCGCGGGCAAAGTGCCTTATGGCTTCGGTATCGGCATCTCTACCGGAAAAATATTCGCAGGTAATATCGGCTCTGAGCGCATGATCAAGTTTGCGGTCATGGGCGACTCGGTGAATACCGCTGCCAGAATTCAAGACCTGACCAAAGAAGCGGCGTACAATATCATCGTCGACGAACGCACCGTGACGGCGGGAAATCCTACCTGCGAACAACATGAACTGACGACGACGCAGCTGCGTGGCAAGAACGAAGCCGTTCGCCTTTTCGGACTCAGCCAATGAGCGAAGCGCAGAAAATTCAACCTGTTCGCCTGCCGCACGGCAAATATGTCTTTCGCGAGGGCGATGCCTCTGATGGTTTTATGTATTTCATCTTCGCGGGTGACATTGAGATTTCAAAATCGGGCCTCGGCACGCTGCGCACGCTTTCGCAGGGCCATTTTTTTGGCGAGATGGCCTTAATTCGCGCAACACCGCGAACGGCGACGGCGCGGGTGCTCTCGTCTGAAGCCAAACTCGGGCGCATCGATCTCAAAACGTTTGCGTGGCTCGCTAAGAGCAACCCTGGCTTTCTTGCCAACCTGATCGGCGTCGTCGCGAAACGCGCCGCACGCGCGATGAAAAAAGTATACGACCATGTTTGACCTGATTCAGCAAGGCAAGGCACTGCCACAGCGCCACCTGCGCGCCGGCGACTTCGTCTACCGCGCGGGCAAGCCCGTCGACGGCAATCTGTACATCGTTCTTGAAGGCGTCGTCGCGGCGCTCGATAACCAAGAGGGTTTTATACTTGGTTCAGAACTCGAACCGGGCGCGTTCTTCGGCGATGTAGAAATAATGTCTGAATCAGAGATACGCCTGCAGACGTATAAAGTCAAATCGATGTCTGCCACCCTCGCGATTATGGATAAACGCGCCGTAAAGCTCACGGGCGAGCTGCACCCGCAGTTTTTTCTGAACCTGCTGCGCAGTGCCATCGACAACCTTAACCGGGCCGAGCAATACCTTATCAACGCGGCACAGAAAACGGAAAACTAGTCGTTTGCTGTGGGTTTAAACCCACAGCAAACAGTAACCGGTCAAAAAACAACAAACAAATGTTCACCATCTTTTTGGCACATTGGCGTGCCTGCCCAGTATAGTTAATAGGAGCCATAGTCCCATAATGTTTAAACACCTCTCTTTAATTACGCTCGCTGCTTTTTTGTTCAGCGCCTGCCAGGGCGGCTTCGAGCGTTTCGCGCCTCCTGCGAATAGCATTTCGGGCCGCGGCGCGAAGGTGAATCCACGCATTTTAAGCACTACACCCGCAAATGGCGCAACGGTATCGCCTGTGACCGGCGCTACAGGTTCACAGATTCGGGTCGTTTTCGACATGACAATGGCCACGAACCTCACGCCGGTTATCAACACCTATGTGCGTGATTTTCTCAATAACGAAATTGCCTGGTTTAGCGTGGCGAACTCTGGCACAACCTTCACCTGGTCGTCGACGAACTTCTTAAATGACACGCTCACGATTCAACTCGGCTGGGTGCGCTGGCCAGAGAACAACTACATCGGCTTCGATTTCAACAACGACACGCTGCAGAACCTCGACGACATGCCGCTCGCGAACGATACGCGTTTCTCTTTTTATGCAAGCTGGGATTCAGGCCGTTACAAGGTAGTTCACACTGGCCAATATGCATGCTACTATTATTCACCCGGCCAGAGCAAGTGGATAGAACGCGAGAGCTGCATTGAAGACGGCGGTGAACCGAAGATCGGCACTCAAGACTATCCGGCGGGGCAGAACGGTTTTATCGACCCGATGAGCAACGTGCACGGCCCAACAATCTATGGTGCAGCTTCAGGCGGCCTCGTCAACGGACGCAGATTCGTAACGGGGGCACATCCGCAAAATCTGATCTCGACAAACTGTGCAGTCGTTGGCGGCACTGCCGCGTGCGAACCCTATTCGATCGACAGCGTCACCAGCCTCGTATGGAAAACCTGCAGCGAAGGCCAGACATTCTGGAATGTCGGCGACAAGTGCTACAATGCCCCGACAGATTTTACCTGGGGTAACGCTGTCAACGCCTGCTCGACCCTGAACCTCATGAACGCAGGTCAGGGTTATGGCGGCAGGCGCGACTGGCGCCTACCGACGGTCCAAGAGCTTGAAAGCCTTGTTGATTATGGGGCGCGCAATACATTCAGCGGTTTGACATTTTCTGAGCCGCACGCGTCAGCACCCGAGGCGCCGGCAATTCACGGCTACGCACAATCATCAGCCCCGTTCTTATGGGAAGGTCCTTTTCCAAACACGTCTGTCAGCAAAGGCTATTGGACAGCAACGGGAATATCAGCCATTGTGAGTGGTCAGACCTACCACTCCGATGCCTACGTCGTTGAATTCAAAAAAGGCTCAATGGGTGCGGGCGGGGGCACGGGTGCGCTTCTTGAGTCGAAGCGCGTCACGACGAACCGAAAAAAAGTTCGCTGCGTTGCCGGCCCCGACGTGCTGCCGGCTGCGCAGAGTCTCACGCCCGCCGTGCAGGCTGCGGGCACAGCGCTCGGTGCGACCGGCGCGGCTTTCGTGGGTTTTGACTCAAACGCCAGTTTCAACGTCACGAGCGCCACGCCCGCATACGATTTGCAGACCGACGGCCACTCAATTCTGGTGCAGTATTCAAAAGTTCCCAACGGAGTTGCAGCAGGCGCCAGCGCCAATTATTGTATCGCTGCCGCCAATGCGACCACGTGCGCAGTTTCGTCACCGACGATTGCGACCGCTTTACCTTCAGGCACGAATGCCTATAAACTGACGCTTGGTTCGGCTATGGGTGCGAACACAGCCTATAAGCTCTTCGTGAGCAATGTCAATACTGCAAGTGATCTTTGGCAAACGGGCACCGCTTACACAGATGGCTCATTCTTTTATGAAGCGGGCAACGTTTATGAAGTGCTCGTCAACCATACTTCAACTACGGTCGCAACCGATCTGGGGGACGGCGACATCGCCCTGCTACCGCAATTTGCAGGCAGCACCGCATATACGGCCAATCAATTCTTGTACGCGACCTCTATAGGCAAAGTCGTCAAAGTGGTCGCCAACTACACCTCTACATCGTCAGCGCAAGATGACATCGACAGCGGCAAGCTGCTCGATGTGAAGGCGATCATTACCGACCCGCCTGTTGCACTGAACCTCTCACGTGCGCTTTTCAGCGGGCCTCTGCGTACCGCGGCGCCCACCGCCACACCGGTATTTAATGTTGCCAGCGCGGCATCGACGAATCTGACAAGCGTGCAGGTAACTTTCAGCCGGGTGCCGAACAGCACTGAAGCGACCACGATTGGCAACTATTGCATCGTCAGCGCGACAGCAAACCCATTCACCTGCGCAGCTCCGCTTGCTGCGGTCAGTGCTGCGAGTCTCTCAAATTACACTGTGACCCTGACAACCTCTCTGACCGCTGGTATCCCTTATGCGGTGCTCGTGAGCAATGTGACAATGCTCGGCACACATGTCGTGAATGACTCGGTCAACAAACTGCGCTGGCAGCGCTGCCGACGCGGCACGCTCGATGCTCCCACCTGCCCCGACGACGGAGTGCTCACGAACGAGAACGACTACTGGAACAACCAGCTGAACTATTGCGACAGCCTGAACGCACAGACCTATGACGGCTACCAGATTACGGGAGTCAACGACCCTTACAGATGGCGCGCGCCGACGATTAACGAACTTAAGAGCATTGCCAACCGCTCACTTTTTGGTACGGTCGGAGTTTCTATCGACACGACAGTTTTCCCGACGCCCAATGTTCTCGCTGAAGATTTTGCTGCATCAACCAACTATTCGCTGACCGGCCCCAATACAGGTTCGAATACACCGAACTACAACACAGCCTGGGGGTTCAATTTTATTGCCGGCTTTCCCAGCCTGTCTCAAAAAGATTATTCAACACTCGGGCAGCTGCTCAAGCCTCCGAAAAAACACATTCGCTGCGTGAGGTCAATGCCGTGATGCATGTAC
>JAKQXK010000176.1 GCA_029561505.1 Spirochaetota bacterium
GCAGGGCGCTTAATCTTCTCTCGCCTTAACAAAAACATAGAGCGCGAATATCTGCGTAAAGCTGGTTGCCGCGAGCGCAATCTCAACCCCAAGGTTCGAGCGCGAGCGGTCGAACAGCAGAGCCAGATTGGCGAGTGAAAACGCCGCAGCGGCAAACAGCGCGAGCGAACCCGAGCGGTGTTCTGGGCGTGTGATCAGCAGAACCGTAACAACTACCTGCAGCAACAGCTGTACAATACCCAGCGCAAAGGGTGAACTCGCAGCAGCGAAGCTGAAGTCGAGCCCCGCGTATGCGAGAATCGTGGTTATGAGTAATATGGCGTACAGGGCAATCGGCAAGATCTCGCGGCGACGGTCTGCCGCCTGAGGCAAGTGCGAGATCCTCATTTGCCAGAGCCAGGTTGCGACCAGCGAAAATATATGCGTCACGATGGCGTGCACCCAGGCGAGGGTCAGGCTGGTGGTGTCGGTGGGCATTCGGTCTGCGGCGAGCATGATGTGCCTGATGAGGGGCAAAAAACTCAACAGGTGGGGCAGGTGCATGGCGATCGGAACGCGATGGCCCGTTCGAATTGAAATGAAGAATGCGAAACCCAGCCACTGCAGATAGGTTGCGGCAAGGTACGCGACCGGCAGCGCCTCTCTTAAGGCTGTATGCGATGGAAAACCGTAAGAAACGACCAGATGCGCGGTGAGCAGTGCGAGCTGCAGCGGGGCGGCCGCGAATATCAGCGTGGTATAACTAATGCGACGCACTACCTTTTAATATCGTGCGTCCGTAGGTCTTTGTGTAGGCGAAAATGCCACCGGCAAAGACCAGCATCAGCGGGGGTATTGTCCATTCGCGGTAGGGCCAGCTGAAGAGGTAGAAGAGTCCCGAGAGCGAAATCATGCCGACGCCGACTTTGCCCCAATAGTTGGGTTTGCCCAGAACATTGCGTTTGATGAGCAGAAAACCGCCGCCGATAGTGCCGACGATTTCTCTGAGTGTCACAACAATCGTCACCCAGAGGGGAAAATCACGGTAGCAGACGAGCAGCGACAGTCCGCTAATAATCACGATCTTGTCAGCAATCGGGTCGAGGTACTGGCCGAGTGGCGTTTCTTGCCCGAGCTTGCGTGCGAGGTAGCCGTCAAGAAAATCGGTGAGTGTCATAAAAAAGAGCGTCAGGCCCGTGTAGAGGCGAATGCGTTCGATGCCGTGCGGGTGGGCCAGAATGTACCACAGCGCGGGAATACCCAAAACCCGCGAAAGTGACAGCAGATTAGAGACCGTCAGAATGCGGTAGGTAAAGAGTTCCCTGACTGTCATGCGCTTGGCCCTCCGTGGCCGCGCCTGACCTCGGCACATCGTGTGCCTTCGGTCATTACCTTGCACTTTCGTGCAAGGTCGTTCATTTTATCGCAATCGTGTTATCCCGACCGGGGCCGACCGAAACCCAGGCAATCGGAACTCCACAATATTTCGCGAGTGCGTCGATGTAACGGCGCGCGTTCTTTGGCAGGTTCTTGAGTTTGGTGATGTGTGAAGTTGGTTCTAACCAGCCGGGAAACTCTTCGTAGATCACTTTGATGTCGCCGACGCTGCAAGAGGGAAAGTAATCAATGCGCTTGCCGCCGAGCTCATAGCCCGTCGCGACTTTGATTGTTTTGAACTCATCGAGCACGTCGATTTTTGTGAGTGCAAGTGCAGATAGACCATTGATGCGCGCGGCGTGGCGAACTACCTCGACGTCAAACCAGCCGCAACGGCGGGGTCTGCCAGTGACGCTGCCAAATTCATGGCCGGCCTTGCGCAAGAGTTCGCCCTCTTCACCAAAAATTTCGGTTGGGTAAGGGCCTTCACCCACACGCGTCGAATACGCTTTGGCGATGCCAATCACACTTTTCAGATAACGAAAAGACACACCGCTGCCGCTAAGCGCGCCGCCCGTTGTCGGGTTAGAACTCGTGACATAAGGGTACGTGCCGAAATCGAGGTCGAGCATGGTGCCCTGCGCGCCTTCGAGCAGCACACGCTTGCCCGAGGCGAGTTCCATATTGAGGTAATAAGGACAGTTGACGACCATGTCGCGCAGTTTTTCACGCAGCGCCATGAGCCGATCTCGCATTTCGCCGAGATCCATCGGCGGGGCGTCGTACATGCGCGTCAGCAGTTTGTTCTTCTG
>JAKQXK010000208.1 GCA_029561505.1 Spirochaetota bacterium
CGAGTTTTGAGAGATTGCCGATGAGCGTATAGAATATGCTTGCCCCGACTTCGGCGAGCAGTGTGTGTTCGCCCAACTCGAGATATGGCTTCGGTTTGAATGCACTTTTTGCGGGGCCAAATGGTGGGTTTGTTTCTTTATTGTAGTCGTTCTTCGTCATGCGCTTAGCCTGCCAAACGACTGCTTTGCGTACGCCCTTTTGCGGCCACCACATCATTCGCATGTACTCGGTATCGGTCATGAATTTCTGCAACGAAGGGCGTTGTTTGTCACCTTTGCCGAAGAGATCAATCGCAGCGCCGGTATCGAAGGTTGTGGCCTCTTGCCCGATGATGTCGTATTTGGGTATGCACTGAAATGTTACCGTTGAGATTATTCCAAAAAGTCCCATAGAAACCCCCACGGCGTTGAAAAGGTCTATATTGCGGTCGCGGCTGGCAGTCTGTACTTCACCATTGCCATCGATAAAGCGAAAGGCATAAACAGCGTCGTCGATTGAATACTTGATTGATCCACCTGATGAGCCGGTCATCAGGAAACCGCCGACCGTTTGGTGTGTAATGCCGCCGAGATCAGGCAGTGCCCAACCCATCGCGTCGATTTTATAGAGCAGACTGCGTTCCCAGATTGCTTTTTGCGCCGGGTCGAAAGGGTCTGCGCCAAGGTGACACCCTGCCTGTACTTCGACCCTGCGTGTCTTCGGGTCTACGGAAACAATTTCATCGTAATCGCTCAGGTATAAATTCAGTTCGTTCTGCGCTTTTATCCATGTCTTGAATTTATCTGTAAAGATTGCTTTATCGACCGAATGTGCCGACCCGCGCACCCGAATCTGCATTTTTTTCTGGCGCGCCTGCTTTACTGCTGCGAGAATATCGTCTTCGCTCGAGATGATTGTAAAAACCTTCAGCTCATCGAGTCGCAGCAGTGCAAATAAGAACAACAACCAGACGGTGCCAAACACAGCGGCGCCGCCATAGCCCCAGCCGTTAAAAACGCCCGTGTAGGCTGCGTAAGCGAGCACCAGTGCAGAAATGCCATCGACAACAAGGCTGCCATAGAGAAAACTCTTGCGCACCGCGTTGTCAGCCGTGTTTGCTGAGCCGAGAAAAAATATACCGTTCATCAGCAGCATACCGCCACAGAGGCGCATCAGTACCAGCGAATCTTCACCGGCGGGTGAGCCCAAAAACTGCAGAATCTGTTTGCCAAAAAAGAAAAATACAGGGCCGAGAACCAGCGTGAGAATGCCATCGAGAATCAATACCGTACGAACTTGCATCGGCGCTTCTTCGGTGTCAGGTGTAACCGTCGATCAGAATTTTCAGCGCCCGAGACGTCGCCCATAGAATAACTTGACGCATGGCTCACGTATTTGCGTTTACGAGAATGTCGGGTGCCGTTCGCTTATCATTGTTTCTGATTTTTCTTGTTTGGCCTGCTTTCGGGGCAGCTGAAAAAGGTCGGGTGCACGTTGCAGAAACCCCCGCAGTCGTGCACGCCATTGGCGAATGGAAATTTCAACCAGCCGATAAACCTGAGTTTAGCGCTGCCGGTTTCGCCGACGACACCTGGCCGCAAATTCCCGTTCAGAATGAATGGCGCATGCATGGTTATGACTATTCGGGAAACGCCTGGTATCGTTTGCATTTCACGTTAGACCGGTCGCTAAAGGGGGCCGACCTTGCTTTAATACTCGCGCCCATTGCGTCAGCAAGCGAGGGTTCAGTAGCTGTTATATTTGCAGAATAAATAATAT
>JAKQXK010000223.1 GCA_029561505.1 Spirochaetota bacterium
GTCCCTGTTGAAGTCGGGATATTCTGCCTTTATCAGGTCAAATACACCTTCGCGAATATCCTGAGCGTGTACGCCTTCATTTTTCTTAATTTCTTTCTTTGTGATCTGGCTGACGGTCATGGCACAGTCACTAGCCGGGACACCACCTGACGTCAACCCGTTGCGCGCGGCGTGGCCGTGGTATTCCATTACGACCGGTGATTGACCCACAAGTCCATCCTGCTTTACAACGCATCGATACATTTGAATGTATCGATATATGCCGAAATACTCCGAAGCCGAAATTCGCGCGGCCCTGAAAGAGCGCATACTCATTCTCGACGGTGCCATGGGCACAATGATACAGCGGCAGAATTTAACAGAGGCCGATTACCGTAACAATGAAAAATCCGCCCCCGGCATACCAGACCTGACGAAGCACGAAATACCGCTCAAGGGTAACTCAGACCTGCTCTGCCTCACGCGGCCCGACGTCATCACCGCGATTCACCGCGAATACATCGATGCGGGCGCCGACATCATTGAAACGAATTCTTTCAGCAGCAACAGCATCTCTCAGGGGGATTACAAACTCGAGCACCTCGTGCGCGAACTCAATCTCGCTGCGGTAAAATGCGTCGCCGACGCGCGCGAGGCATTCTACCGAGATAATGGAGAGTCCCGTAAAATTTTTATCGCGGGTGCTCTCGGGCCGACAACCAAGACCGGGTCGATCTCGCCCGACGTGAATAATCCGGCTTATCGCGCGACGACGTTTGATGAGCTCAAGGCCTGCTTCAAAGAACAGACGCTCGCGCTGCTCGAAGCGGGTGTCGACCTGCTGCTACCAGAAACGAATCTCGACACGCTGAACGTCAAGGCCGCGATCGTTGCATTTGAAGAAGCATTTGCAGAAGTTGGCTACCGTGTGCCGATTTCGATTTCTGTGACGATCACCGACGCCTCGGGCCGCACTCTTTCGGGCCAAACGGCAGAAGCCTTCTTTAATTCTGTCAGACACGCGAACCCACTCTCGATCGGCATCAACTGCGCGCTCGGCGCCAAAGACATGAAACCGCACCTGCAATCGCTCGCGCGCGTTTCAGACGTGATGATTTCGTGTTACCCAAACGCGGGCCTGCCCAATGCATTCGGTGGCTACGACGAAACACCCGCAATGTTCGCTTCAGACCTCGCGGTCTTTGCCAAAGACGGCCTGCTGAACATCGCGGGCGGTTGCTGCGGCACGTCACCCGACCACATACGCGAAATGGTGAAGCGCGTGGCCATAGAGAAGCCCCGCGTGTCCCCCCACCCGGCCTCCCCCCGCGTGCGGGGGGAGGTGCCGAAGGCGGAGGGGGGACTGCATCTCGCCGGCCTCGAGCCACTCAATGTAGATGGAACCACCGGGTTTCTGATGATCGGTGAACGCACGAACGTCACCGGCTCGCCCAAATTCAAGAAGCTGATTCTCGAAGACAAATTCGACGAGGCGCTCGATGTCGCGCGCCAGCAGGTTTTCGCGGGCGCCAACATTATCGACGTCAACTTCGACGAAGCTCTGCTCGACGGTGAAGCGTCGATGACACGATTTTTGAACCTCATCGCTTCTGAACCCGACATTGCACGCGTGCCTATCATGATCGACTCATCGAAGTGGTCGGTGATTCAGGCAGGCCTCAAGTGCGTTCAGGGCAAGGGCATCGTCAACTCGATCAGCCTCAAAGAAGGTGAAGATAAATTTCTCGAGCAGGCCAAGATCGTCAAAGAATATGGTTTTGCGATCGTCGTCATGGCATTCGACGAGCAGGGCCAGGCGGCGACCGAAGACGACAAAGTGCGCATATGCACTCGCGCCTTTAAGCTGCTCACTGAAAAAGCGGGCGTTTCACCGAGCGACATTATATTCGACCCGAATATTCTGACTGTCGCCACCGGCATCGAAGAGCACAACAACTATGCTGTCGACTTCATCAATGCAACGCGGCGCATTAAACAAGAGTGCCCGGGCTGCTACATCTCGGGCGGCGTGAGTAACGTTTCGTTCTCGTTTCGTGGCAATAATGCCGTGCGTGAAGCAATCCATTCGGTCTTTCTATACCATGCAATTCAGGCCGGCCTCGACATGGG
>JAKQXK010000325.1 GCA_029561505.1 Spirochaetota bacterium
CGCCGAGAACCTGATCGGCGCCGAACACGGGGCGCTCACACACATGATGCGCAACCTCGAAATTGAGCGCCTGACGCTCGCTGCCATGTCACTCGGCATCGCCAGACGTGCAATCGACGAAATGGTGCGTTATGCCGTTCAAGACCGCAGCGCATTCGGCAAGAAACTCTCAGAATTCGGGCAGATTCAGCAGCTGATCGCCGAGTCTTTTGCACGGTACCGAGCCAGCCGCGCATTCGTCTACGAAACTGCACTCAGGGTAAACCCTGCGTCACGTGAATCTCTGTCAGCAGCCGCGGCAAAACTCAGCGCCACGCAGATGGCCGAATTTGTCGCGCGCGCGGCGATTCAGGTGCTGGGCGGTTACGGTTATACGCGCGAATACCCGGTTGAAAAGCTGCTGCGCGATGCGATTCTGCTGTCGATCGGCGGCGGCACCAACGAGGCGATGCAGAAAAACATCATGAAAGACCTCGCGTTGTCGCTGCGCTGAGATTGGCGGTTTAAACCGTTGACATGGCGCAGCGCGGCCATGGGTTAACGCAAGTGATCAGATGGATTTCGTATCTCATGGCGCTCGGCGTAACTTTTGCAGTCGGCGCGGCTAAGCCCTACTTGTCTTCGGGCGACTACGCCAAATATGTTCAGCGCCTCACGTGTTCGGTTGATGACCCCGATCAAGACGACAAAATTCGCCTCAAAAAAGTGCGCTATGGCACTTCAGGTAAAGGCCGTCCGCTTTTCGCGCACATCGTCGAACCTGCAAACTCGCTGAACGCCAAGGCGCGCAACGTCTACATTCTGGGCGCGCAACACGGCGACGAACGCAACACAAAGATCGTGCTCGATTTTTTTGTGCGCGAACTCGCGACGCTTAGTAACGATTTCAGAAATCGGCGCCGCATTATCGTGATACCCAACTATAATCCCGACGGCTATAAGCGCTACCACCGGTTAAACGCTTCGAATATTGACCTTAACCGTGATTTCCCGAGTGCAGATGGCCACGAAGATGCTCCGCGCGCGCCTGAGACTGCGGCGTTCATGAAACTTCTCGAAAAGTACCCGGCCTATTCAATGTACAATATTCACCAACCGTTCAGGGTCGTTCTCTATTACCCTGAAGACGAGTCATTTGCGCGGCCGTTTTCACTGCTTTCAGATTATCCTCTGGGTACAGGCGTCGGTTACCCTACCCCGGGGTCGCTCGGCACATACATGCGTGAAAAAAAGGTACCGATCATAACGGTCGAACTCGCGCGCCATATGAAGGCGGCTGTAGCGCCATATATCTTTGAAGAGATCAGGTTTGCGCTCTATTATTCTGCGTTTGGTTGTATACCGAAACCCGCGCAAAAATCGCGCATCGAAAGTTATATTGCCGAATAGAGTTATGCGCCCCCGAAAAAAAGCAGCCGGTAATCTGCGTCTGGTGCTTAAACGCCGTGGTGCGATCATTCTGATCACGGCGACGCTGATTCTGACGCTGACCATTTCAGTTGCGCTCGTCTATGTGCGCTTCGCACTCAACGAATACCGCGCAGTTTCAACGACTGGCCAGCGCGAACGCGCGCTGCAGCTTGCGCAGAGCGGGCTTGAAACAGGCACGCTGCTGCTCACGCGAATACCCCTCGACTCTCTTTATGAGTTCGGCATTTTCACGATAGCACCGACGATTCCGCTTGGTGGTGGTACGGTAACGCTTTCGCTCAGCGAAGAAAGCGGAAAGCTGAACGTTAACCGTCTGGTGCGCATGTTCGAAGACCAGACAGACGAAAAACACCTGGAATACTTTCAACGACTGTCGATCGCCCTCGGAATTCCCATTGATCTATGGCATGCGGTAATCGACTATATCGACGAGAATAACACACCGATGGCGAGGGGTGCCGAACGCGATGAATACGAACGCCTGCAGCCGCCGCGCCGCATAAAGAACGGCCGTACGCAGTCTCTTGAAGAGCTTCTGTTTGTACCGGGCTTTGACCAACGGCTGCTCTACGACGATTTAAGATCGCTCGACCGCCGCAAGAACATGTCGACGAGCGGGCTCAGCGATCTGGAAAAGGCGGCAGTCACCCCTGAAGACTATATTCTCGCCAATAACATCACCACGTACCTGGTTTATAACGCTGATACATCCACCGATATGATCAACATCAATTCGGCACCGTACCATGTGCTGCTGGCCCTATCAGAATTCATGACCCCAGCAGCAGCACGAAAAATCATTATGGAGCGCATCAAGCGCAACGGGCGGATCAAGAGCATCGACGAACTGGCTGCCATACCCGAATTGCAGATACCGACGACCGGGGGGCTTAACCTCTATAAAGAGCTTGCAATCAGGGTAACCGTGCAGAATCAACTCTATAAGATTGTTGCCGATGCATCTCTCGAATCGCAAGTTGCGCAGGTGATGGGCGTGCTTGACCCGAATGCCAAAAGGCTTGTTTTTTATTCAGAATGAAACCGCTTTTTTTACCCCATTTTGAGTCGCGAGGGGCCGAAAACACAGGTTGCGGCCCTGAAATGCCGAAAATATAGTCATGGCACGCACGCCTGTTGTCATCGAAATCAACAATTACGAGATCAAAGGTCTTGCGTTTCGCAGCGGCATTGCCGGGCGGTCGTTTTTTCAGGCCGAGACCATGCTGCTCGACCCACAGCAGAGTATAGCGGCGCAGGCCGCTTCGTTCGTTGCCGAGCGCTATCCCGGGTCGATCGGCGTGCATTTTAATGTACCCTATGAAAGCCTGTTCACACGCGAACTGACGTTTCCCTTTGCCGACCGCCGCAAGGTGCGCGAGGTAATGCCCTTCGAGCTCGAACCCCTGATACCGAGCGACCTGAACGAAGTTGTCTATGACAGCTATCTCACAACCAACAGCGTGACGCAGACAACACGCGCGATTGTCGCGGGTTCGCGCAAAGATGTACTGATCCGCTACCTCGACGAGTTCAGGCAGCGTGATATAACCGTGCTTGGCATCTATACGCCGCACGACGCGCTGTTTCGCCTGCACCCGTTCACAGGCCTTGAATCGTGCATAATGCTGCACGTTTCGCGCTTAGTGTCAATAATTGTCATCGTTCTTGGCGGCGAGTGGCGTTTTGCGCGCGTGATGCCCGTTGGCTATGACTGGCTCATCGCGAAACTTAAATCGAAATGGAAAAGCGACGTCACCGAAACGCACCGCCTGCTGATGGCTCTGCCCTCTTCGCTCGAAGACAGCGCCGAGCTCGACGCGTTCAAGAAGACGCACAAAATTACCGGGCCAAAATTCAAGGCACTCGGCGATTCGATTAAAGAATTCACGCAGGTTATCAGCCATGAATTGGAAGTTTCGCTGCGTAACCTGCAGATCGATCAAGAAGATCAGGCGACGACCAGCGATAAGACTGAATCGAGCGAAGAGACAAAAGCGCTCAACCCGCACGACCTGACCGTGGCCCTGAGCTCTGATCTCAATAACGCGCTGGTGATCGAAAACGCGCTCGCGCAGAGCATCAAACACGAAGTTTCGCCTTTTCCCTATGATCGCACGCCGCTGGCGCTGCTAAACCGCGAACACCTTGTGACGATGGGCGGGGCGTATTCGCAGACAATTTCGGGCAAGATGACGCTGCTCAGAGACGACCTCAAGAAATGGGTTGTCAGTTCGCAGACGGGTGCTTCGCGCATTGTCGCTGCCATCGCCGCGGCTGCCGTATTGCTGTTCGCGACGTCTTTCTTCATCGATCTCAAGCGGCGCGGCCGCGAGCTGAAAGAGTGGGAAGACCGCCAGACAAAAGTGTTTCAGCAATTTTTTGCCGGAGCGCAGATACCGGAAAACCTGTCTGCGCTGAGCTACGCAGCAGAACTCGTGCGCAAAGAGAAACAAAAGACTGAGATTATCGAAGTTTTTCTGAAGGCCCCGCGGCTGTCGGCAATTCTCGTTCAGCTTCACCAGAATGTTTCGACCGAAGCAGGCCTTGAAATCACCTCGTTTTATTACAGCGACCGCGGCGTCGAAATCAATGGACTCGTGCCCGATTTTGCGAAGCTCGAAGATATCAAACGATCGTTGGCGCGAGCAACGTTGCTGACGGCCGTAGAATCAAAAAATGAAAACTCCACCCCCGGCCCCGGCGGGCAGAACCGCATCAAGTTCACGCTCTTCTGTAAAGTGAAAAAGGCTGAAGGAACATGAAAAAATTCTGGGAAACGCTCAACTCGCGCGAACGCACGTACCTCATGCTGCTGGGCGTATTCATGTTGTTTCTCGGAGTCTTCTTCGCCGGCCGCTCTTTTGCGCGCTACATGACCGATCTCAGCGAACGCTCAGAGTCGGCCGAACGCGACACGATGCAGATCGAAAATCTCGGCCGGCAATACCAGGTGCTTCTGGCGATGAAAACCGGCGATTCACAGCAGCTCGACAATATGCTTTCGAGCATTGAAACAATGCTGAAGACGATCGGCCTCAGGGAGCGCGTCGGCAGCCTCACCCCGACCGACACCATTGTACAAGACAAATACCTCAAGCGCGAGGTGAAGGTTTCTATCAGAGAAAGTTCGGCGAACCAGGTGCTTGATTTTATCAGGCAGATCGAACAGAGCACGCAGACCCTTTATAAAGTTGAAAATTTCAGCTACCGTCCGGTTTTGAAGAAGCCCGGCATCTACGACTTTACGGTACAAATTTCAGGCTTCCAGAGAAAGCAATGAGGTACATCGTGTACGCTTTCTCCCGCTACCTCCTGTATCGAGGGAGAAAAAATGACGGAAAGTGAAAACAGCGAAGAGCTCGTACCCACAGCGCCGCCGCAGGTCGAGCGCAGCTGGCAATCGACACTGAAGAAAATTGCGCCTTACGCGGCAGGTTTCGCAGCGTTTCTGTTCGGCCTGCTCATCTTCGCCCCACTCGAGGGCTACGCGATGCTCGCGCTGAGGCAGCTGGGCGCCTCGGGCGTGCACGTTGATATCGGCGACCTTTCGCTCTCGGTCTTCGGCCGTTTTAGGGCCGAGAGCATCAGAATACCCATCGGCACCGAAGCAGACAAACAGGCTGCGATAAAAATTGCCGAAACGAAAGGTAAAATCGGCATTCTCGGCGCCCTGCTCGGCGATAAATAT
Source organism: Spirochaetota bacterium (assembly GCA_029561505.1). GTDB lineage: Bacteria > Spirochaetota > Leptospiria > Turneriellales > Turneriellaceae > Turneriella. Next base: position 5,120 of record JAKQXK010000325.1, read on the forward strand.
GACGCGCGCGCCGAAGCCGTTATTTTTTCATTCGCCAAGGGGGATTTTAATCTCAAAATAGACTCCCTCGAAATTGTCTCGGCTCTCGAACACGCCAAATCGGGTGGCACCGCCAAAACCCTGAACGGCACGCTGCAGATCGAAGCCGAATCTGCCCAGGTTGCCTACAAAGAGACAAAGTTTCTGAAAGAAGAAATTGTTATTCCGTTTCTGAAAGTTGTTCTGAAGGCCAGGGCACAGCAGAATGTGATCGCGATTGAAACCGGTGAAGCGATGGGTCGCCTGATCAATGCACAGATTAAGGGTTCGGTGACGCTAGGTGCCCAAACCGACCTGAACCTCAACGTGATT
>JAKQXK010000329.1 GCA_029561505.1 Spirochaetota bacterium
GCAATGACCGCGACGCGCTGCAGCATTATTACCTTAAGCGCACCGAAGTGCTCGACTACCTGCTTGAGAACACACCTGGCGGCTATCGTACTAAAGATGCAACCTTCGCCAAAGCAAAAGTTTTCTGGGAAAGCGCAGACCCCATGAACCCCGGTACATGGCAGAATGCGAAGCGCGCCGTTGACCTTTGGCGCAGCATTGACCATTTGAGCGATGCAGGTGATTTCGTTGCCGGCGAAGCGCACACGGCGATGCGCGAAGCATTGCAGAAGTTTAAGGCGTTTGCATCACCCGAAACGACACAGATACGTATCGCACTCGACAAAGAAACTTTCAAGATCATGCAGAAAAAAACAGAGCGCGAAAACCGCATTCTCTGGTCATCTAAGAAATCAGCAACGGCAGGCAAATGATGAGCAATGGTAAGCAGGCGTGGCAGGTACGTGTCATTCGGGTCTCGTTTCGGGTGCTGGCGTTGCTGGTGATTGATCTTGTGGTGCAGATTGTCAATATTCAGATCATGGGCCTCGATAAATACCTGGCTCCCGTGCTCGTAACATTGCTCGGTATGCTTCTCGTTATTGCACTGTTCTACTTTTTAATTTCGTACATTGAAGAATCTACAAATGCCGTGTTGAAGTATGTCGTCGAGCTCGGCAAAACCTTCAAGTACCGCAAGACTGCTGTCATGGCTATTATCATTTTGCTCTACTTTGCCTGCTTCTTCGCTTATTACCGCCTGTGGTTTCACAAATGGATTGGATTCTCTGATCTGCCTGCGCTCTTTTCGGGCAAAATGATTCGCTAATCGAATTCAAGTTTACCCGCTATGCAGCGGTTAGCCCGTAACCGTATGCAACAGACGGCCTCGACGCTCAGAAATCCTCAAGATGGTTTTGAGCTTTTCACGCAAACCTGGAAACCAGGCAAGAACAAGCCAAAGTTTATCGTGGTTATTCAGCATGGTTTTGGCGAGCATTCGGGCCGGTACAACAATATTATCGCCGCGCTCGAAGCAGAGAAGGCAGTTGTCTATGCGCTCGATGCGCGTGGTCATGGCAAAACCCCTGGTAAGCGCGGCCACATTGATGACTTTAACGTTTATGCCGATGACCTCGCCGTATTGATCGAGAAGGCGCGCAAAGAAAACGGCAAACTGCCGATGATTCTGCTCGGGCATTCGATGGGGGGTCTTATTGCAACTCTTGCGGCGCTGAAGAGCAACATCGCGAAAGAGCTCAGCGGCCTCGTCGTTTCGAGTGGCGCCTTTAAACCTGCTCTCGACACGGTGCAGGCAATCAAGAAAGCAATTGGCACCGTACTCGCCCGGGTTGCGCCTGCAATGACAGTACCGGCAGGCCTTGACGTCAAACTGATCTCGCGCGATGACAACGTGGTTCAGGCATACCAGAATGATCCGCTGGTTCATGGAAAAATTTCGATGAAAATGGGTGTCGATCTGTTTGCGACGGGCAAGCAGCTTCTGAACGAGGCCAGCCGCATTACGCTTCCTGTTCTGGTTTTTCATGGCGATGCCGACGGTATCGCGCTTGCTGAAGGCAGCCGCGAATTCTTTCAGGGGCTCAGCTCAAAAGACAAGACGCTGAAAATCTATCCAGGTTTCTATCACGAGACCATGAATGAGCCTCTGGGCGATCGCAAGCAGGTAATTTCTGACATCATCAATTGGATCAAAAAGCACGTCTGACGAGACGCCCGTAATCTTTTTTGACGGCGTTTGTAATCTTTGCAACGGCGCTGTACAATTCATCATCATGCATGAACGCAATCATGTTCTAAAGTTTGCACCTTTGCAAGGCGAAACGTTCAGGCAGCGACACAGCATCGGGGCAAAGACCCTGCCAGACAGTATCGTATTTTCAATGGCAGGTCGCCTCGTTGTCGAAGCCGAGGCCGTCATCGCGCTCAGCGAATGGCTGAATCAGCCGTGGCGATTCTTGGGAAGTATCGGCAGGCTCGTGCCCAACTTTATTGCTAATGGCGTTTATCGGTTCATTGCCCGCAACCGCTACCGCTGGTTTGGCAGACGCGAAACCTGTTATCTGCCGACCCCTGAGCTAAAAGGGCGGTTTCTCGATTAGCATCTCTTACGCGAATTTACGGAGCTCACAATGAAAACAAACTATCTGCTGGCGGGCGCGACGGGTCTCGTCGGAACCGAGATCGTGAAACAGCTGGTGGCGAATGCTGAGGCAGAGGTCTGGTGTCTGGGCCGGCGGCCGCCTGAAGTGAGCGCAGCCAATCTGCATTTCGTCGAGCATGATTTCAAATCAGAAGTAGACTGGTCACGCCAGAAGCCTGTGTCGCCCGTGGCGATCTGCACGCTTGGTACGACGATTAAGAAGGCCGGTAGTCAGTCGGCCTTTCGTGAGGTGGATTTCGATTTTGTGGTGAACTTTGCGACAGAGGCGCTCGCGCTCGGTGCGCGCTCGCTGCATGTCGTGACTGCACACGGCGCATCTGCCAGCTCAGCAATTTTCTACAATCGGGTAAAAGGTGACCTTGAAGCCAAGCTCTTGTCAATGCGGCTGCCCTCGCTGCATATTTACCGGCCCTCGCTGCTTCTCGGCTCCAGAAAAGAGCATCGCGCAGGGGAAAATATCGCGAGTGTTGTCACCAGCGTACTTTCACCGCTTTTTAAGATTCCGGGACTCAGCAGCATTCAACCGACGCCGGCCGACCGTCTCGCCGCATACATCATCAAAACAAGCGCATCTGCTGCCACGGGCAACCACGTTCACACCAACCTGCAGATCATGCAGGGTTCAATCACCTGACGCTTTTAGCTACCCCGCGAGGGGTTTGGGTTCTGAGCACACAACTCAGAAAAGTGTTTTCACCAGCTCACGCAGCCGTGCGTGCAGCTCGAGCGTTGCGGGCGTGAATATCAGCGATGCTATGATTGTCACATGCACAGCAGCGGCCAGCGTCGGTGCCGCAGCTTCGTGCATTGAATCTCCCACGATGTCTGCCTGTATGAGCGCTTCGAGTTGAGCGGTGTGGCGTGAAACCTGCACGTCTGCTTCAGCTGCATGGCGGGCACTTGACCAGGCGGCTCCTGTTGTGAGCCAGCTATTGGCTCCGAGAAATGTAAAGAAGCCAAACCCGATCAGATAGCCTGTGAGGCCATACGTGCCGCCGAACAGGCAGGCAATCGCGGGCAAAAGCATCGTGAGCAAGAACAGCGGCATTATCTTGCGGGTAAGGTAGGCGCGCGAAATCGTGAGTAACGCCGCGGTGTCTGGTTCAACCTCTCCCGACGTAAGGCCGGGTATTTCGCGAAATTGGCGGCTCGTCTCGCGCACCATCAGCGGACCAAGATTCAGCACCAGTTCGTTGACGCGTGCCGCCAGATAATAAGATGAAATGCCGCCAATCAATAAGGTCGCTGTTTCAGTTAAATGCTTGAAGAGCGACGCCGCGCCGGCTTCGCTTAAAATCTGCGTATAAACGAGAAAAATCAGCATCACCAGTGCCGATAGCATGATCTTGGCGTGCAGAACGTACGAGGGCAGCGAGACGCTGCGCAGAATTCTGAACTTATCTAGCACTGAATTCAAGTCGCCTTTGCGCTGATTGAGCCTAGCCTCACCGATAAACTGAGAAGCGATCGGGGTAATTACCGCCGTTGCCTGAGCGACGGTAAATAACGACACCATTGAAGTTAATGCCAGCGCCAGCGCGAAAAGACCGTAGGTAAACCGGTCTTCTCCCTTTTCGTCGACTACGCCCATGAGGTAGACAAGGCCCATCATCATTGCAACTATCAGCGCAGGTATTGCCGCACCCCGCATGCCAGCTGCAATGCCGCGATGGATTACTGTCGATACCGAACTGGCTGCCGCTGCGATCAGGCCACGGGCTGTCTTATGATTTTCTGCCACATATGCGGCCGAATAAACGTTCAGCAACAGCGCCGTCAGCGAGCCAACGAAAGTGATCCAGAAATATTTGATGTGCATTTCAGCAAGCACAACAAGCACGACATAGGTAATTACAGCCTGAATGCCGAGCGATGCCACGTAACCGATGCGAATGTTCCACAAGAATGTTTCAGGCGATGTCTTTTCCCTTACGCGCATAATGAACAATGCGGGTATCGTTGCGATCACGCCAATAGCGAAAACGGTCAGGGAAACTGTCGCGCCCAGCGTCGCCGGCAACTTCGTTTGCGTCTCAATCTGGTGTGATACGGTCAGCACAACGACTGCCAATAACATATATTCCAGGTGTGAAAACAGAAAGCGGTTGATCGCTGCGAATGTCTGCCTCAAACGCCACAGCGGGTTCGATGCACCCGCAAGTGGTAAGAGCGCTTCTTGCCGTGCCATCAGCTCGAACGCGTAGTCTGCCGACCGCGCGGTTAATGCGACCTGAAAGCGCTGATAAAACATGAGCAGCGCCCCCGCATATGCCGGTATCAGGTAGAGTTGCGTCATCAGGTTTTTTTGTTTTTGCGTGAGCCAGGCATAAGTCATAGCCAGCAGAACAGCCCCGAGCCCCATGAGGGCCCCAGCGTAGAGTATCTGTCTGAAGATGCGGCTGATGGTCTCTTTTTGTAACTGCATGACGCGCCGCCGCATGTACCGCAACAAAGCTTCGCTTGCGAGCGCCGCAATCAGAAAAATCAGAAATCCGCATGAGCTGAGAAGAAGAACAGACCAGTCTGAAATTTTGTTTCTCGCGAAATCAAAATAGTAGACCAGCGCGAGCATGAGCGCGAACAGCAAAGTTGAGGCAGCCGCCGAACGGTAAAGAGGCTTGCGGTATATCAACGCGCTTTGACCCGAAGCCGCAATGGCGGCAGCATTCTCAGGTTTACGCGCGAGCTGGGCAATACATAAGACTGAAATTGCGAGCGCAAACGCGATAGAAATATAAACGATAAGGGCGAACATTCAGTGAGTACGCTTATTTCATTTGGCCTTTGCGTAAAGTTTTATTGCCTTTTGCGTCTAAATTGCCTTCACCGGGCGATTCGAGTAGACTCTGAATGCCCTCGGGAAACAGGGCTTCAAGGGTCTCGAGGCCTGTATCATCGGCTGTGACGGGTTCTATGAGTTTTTCGAGAAACCCTTCAAGCTGTTGTCGCTCGGCGAGCAGAATCGCCAACCTGCGCAAAGTTGCCCGCTCGGTTCTGCCCGGCCAATGGTTTGAGAGCAAAACAGCAAGTAGTTTTGCCCGTTTATCTTTTTCGGCGTCGGCGAAAGCCGCGAAAACTCTATTCTGCGATACCAGCGGCAGCAACTCTGCGATGAACACGCGCTGCCATTTACGCAGAGGTTTCGCCGCAAGCGCGTGCAGGTTTAGTTGTTCGGCAAGCATAATCGCTGAAACGTCACAGTAAGAAACAATCAGGTTCAGGCGTTTGTTAAAATGCCCGTCTCGGTATTTTGAGAACTTCAGGTTGCGCCGGTAATCGGCCGCAGAAGCATATAGCCTCACCTGAAGAAGTGGCTCGATTTCGGGATCTGATTCTCTTGAGGGTGCCCCGAGGTAATTTTCGATGCGCCGCGCGTGCAGGCGCATTTGCGCGTCGTTGCAGCGGTGTTGCGCATAAAAATGAGCGCCGGTGTAATAGCGCCATTTGCCGGGCAAATCGAGAGGTTTATCGAGATCATATTCGACTGCTATCGCCGCCAACGTTGAAGCGCAGCAAAGTAAACAAATAAAAGGGATCAGCCTTGCCATGGATGAATAACACGCTTGTCAATTTCCATGTGCTGCATGATACGATCTACCATGAAGTCATAAAGATCAGTGATGGTCGTGGGTTTGTGGTAATAACCCGGCATCAGGGGCATAACCACGGCGCCGGCCTCACTCAGCGCGAGCATATTGCGCAGATGAATAATACCCAAGGGTGATTCGCGGGGGCAAACGATAAGTGTTCGACGCTCTTTGAGTGAGACATCTGCCGCACGTTCAATCAGATTTTGGCTGAGACCGGTGGCAACTGCCGCTAAGGTTTTCATGCTACAGGGCACTATGACCATTGCCTTATACCACTGCGAGCCGCTGGCGGCGCGAGCTCCGATATCCCGGTAGTCGCAATAGTTGAATTTATGTACGGTCTCTCTGTCGCCAAAACGCTGCTTCGAAAGTTCGACCAGATTCTCTGCGCGGCTATCGGTTACACCCGCCTCGCTCGCAAGAACTTTGAAAAAATTCGGTGAAACAATAAGTTCGCTTTCACCTTCAATTTTGCACAGTTGCCAGATCAGCCGCAGCGCAAAGTCTGCGCCCGAAGCCCCTGTGACGCCAACAATGAAACGATTCGGTGATTGCTGCCTCTGCGGTTGCATGCTCATTCCATGCAAAAATAAATCTTATCTTCAGGGCAACCATGCTTTTTCAGAAGTTCCCTTCCCGTTTCCAGCATCTGCATGCGCAAAGGGCGAATATAGCGCATTTTCTGGTCAGTGCCCTGAATGAAGTTTCTGGCGAAAATTTCCGAATCGGCGTAATTTTGCTTTGCTTCGCGATAAACATCTTTCGCAAAGCGCACAACGCCAAGCGACAGGTAATCAATCGCGCCGAAGCCGATTATGTTGGCGAGCTCTGCCACGAGAGTCTCGAAATGCTGCGCAAAGTCTGTAGCGTAAATTAGCGGGTCAAAATGAACACCTAGCCTGAACCCGCGCTCTTTGAGGCGCAGCATCGCGGCCATGCGTTGACTGACCGGCGGAGCTTCGCGGTCGTACTTTTCGGCCTGAGCAGGTGTTGAAAGTGAAAAGCTCACCACTGCATTTGGCAATGGGTTAAGTTTGCGCATCACGTGCAAGTTAATCGATTTTGTGCGCAGCTCGAGCCAGGCATTAGGGGTTTCAGCAAAAAAATCCCAGTATTCGCTGAGCTCGTCGGTGATATGCGATAGCGCCAGCGAGTCGCTGAATTCGCCCGCATGAAACCAAACCCGCTTCGACGCGTGTTTTGCCACCAGTTGCCGCATTTCGCCTATAATTTCTGCATGGTTAACGAAAAGAACCAGATCGGGTGAACTGAAGTATCCCTGCAAATAGCAGTATTCGCATTCATAAATGCAATTGTACGCGTGAATATAATAGTAGTGCAGATCATCGCTGCCGTAACCATATGCGACAGGTGCTTCTTTAACGAGTGCCCCGCGCTTGACCGCGATGAACAGATTGCGCGTTGTCCGTTTGGTTAGGTAGTTGGTGCCGCGCCGGGAAAAGACGCTCTGGTGGTCTTCAATTTCTTCGACCCGCTGCGCACTCAGCTTGCTGACTATTTTCGCCGATGCCGGGTATGCCAGAGCTGCTCTCTCTATATACAGAGTGTCAATCTGCATTGATACGCTCGCTTTCGCAGGCTTCGCGCCACCTGTCAAAATCAAATGCCTGTAGCCGCTTGAGCAGAAGGTCGAAATCCGTTTTGTTGTGTATTGTCGCGTGTATCGTCAACGCGCTGGTTTCAAGAGATTGATCAAAATGCGTGCGTACCGGCCCTCCGTTCAGCGGGCGCAATGCTTCTGCCCGTTGGCGGCGCAGCTGGGTTTCTTGCGGAAATAACTCCGCTCTAAGGGCGTCGATGCAGTCAGCAGCAGTGGTGATGGCGCGTGAGTTTAAAAAATCCGCATTTTTCCATATCGAAATATCGGCACCCCGCAGAGCCGCAACCGATAACAATTCTTTTATGATTCGCTGTTCAGACTGCGTGGCGCGAAACGGAAGTTCATTTTCGTGGGCGCCGCGCGGCGGCAACGTCTCCATATCAGAACTCGTATTGCAGTTTCATTTTGACGCCCGGGTTGCGGTCAAAAAATTTCAGCGCGTCTTCGCGTGAGACTGCATAGAGCGATGCTTCACCTTTGTTTATAAATCCGTAAGCAAAGTTTTCACGGCCTGTTTTTAATAGCTGGCTATGGACGATGACGTCGCCTCTCGTGAGCAAACCTTCTTCAATGCCGTTATTCGTGAGTGTCACTTCACCCGAACGGATAATGTAGAAATATTGCGGCACGACACCTTCGGGGTAAATCGGGCCTTTTTCGGTGAATTCAACCGGAATCAGCATCGATTCGAGCCAGGTTTTCTGCGTCGATGTGAGAAAGTTCAGCTGGCGGCTCTGTGAGATGACGTTCCACGTTTCGGCGTCACGCACCTTGGCGAGTTTCAGCAGAATCTTCTCGAATTCTGAACCCGATATGAAATTCAGAAACTTATCTTTCTCGACGGTGAAGAGAGTCACTTCGGTTTCTGCGACCACGTCGGCTGTGCGTAGCTGGTTCGTCACCAGAGCCACCTCGCCGAAATAATCGTAGGCGCCATAAATCTTTCGCGATTGCAGATCTTGCGTGCGCACCGATACAGAACCGAAATAGATTATGTAGAAGCGATCGCCGCTCGTACCCTGCTGAATGATCAGGTCACCCTTTTTATACCGTTCAATCTGAACAATGTCAATAAACTCTTGTGCGCGTGAGATCGGCATATCTTCGAAGAAGTCAAGTTGTTTCAGCGTGCTTAGAATTTGCGAAGCCTTTACATTTTCAGGTGCTGCAGCGTTAAAATAAAGTGTATTCTCAATACCAAACTTTGCAAGCGTCAGGTGCGTTTGCTTCGGAAAATCTTTTTCACTGATGTGATAAACAACGATACGTTTTTTCACGTCATCGGGTAAAGAGTCGAGATGCGCGATCGGCGTATGCAGCGGGGCTATACCCGATTCGTGGTATATGACATTGCTGTGCCAAGGAAAGTTGCGCAGCGCCTTGTAACGCGATTCGCTGATGATCTGCTTTTCTCGCAGCTGTTCATGAATTACAGGGTCATTATTATGGTCTGATGAATAAACGAACGATTGATCTTGAAATTTTAAGGTAAAGCCAATCGCGGGAATCGAATGCAGTGTGTAGAAAATGTCGAACCTGCCACCGTGAATAAAGAAAGGCTGACCGACTTTCACAGCTTTAAAGTCAAAGAGACGGCGCATGTAACTTTCGTCGATGTCGGCGAGTGCTGCATACTTCTTCAAAAAGCTACCCATCACCGTTTCAGTGGTATAGATCGTAATCTTACCTTCTTCAAGAATCTTCTGAAATGTGCCGGCGTCGTGGTCTGCGTGACAGTGCGTCAGAATAATACTGTCGATGAACTTTGGGTTAACATTCGAATCTTCGAGCCATTCGGTTGTGTTCACCGGCGGGTCGATCATGATGCCGCTGTGGTTTAGCCAGATGATAAAGCCCGAGGTGTTCTCGCTGGGGTCGAACCCATGGCTTGGGCCTAAGCAAGTGACGCCGAAGAGCGGCGGCACAAACGGTTCGTGCAGACGCTCGCCGATGCGATACACTGTCTTGAATTCTATTTTACCAGGAATATCGGCGATATGTTTGTTTGCGCTTGTAACAGCAAAGTTATCATCGGCATCTTGACTGACAGTGACACCGCGGTAAGTGAAGCGGCGCTTTTCGTTGAAAATACCGAAGCCCACCATATCGGCGAACTTAAAAGTGCTGCTGAAGAATTTCATTTCGCGCTTTAGCGCAGGTACTTCGAGCCCTTCCATATAGTCGCCCGAAACATCGAGGTTCTTTGGGCCGAAGACGGCTTCGTTAAACACGGTCTTGAAGCGCAGAAACTGCTCTTCATTGCAGATAAGAATGGTCTTGCGCTTCTTTAGAAAGAAGTTGTAATAGATCGGAAACTCAAGTTCGGCGACGCTGATGCCCTTGCGCCAGTTGAAGAAGTGCTTGGGCAAAACAAAAACCGTCGGTACACCCTCGGGCAGAAACATCGTGTCTTTAATCGTTTCGGGCGGCGCTCCGAATTGAAAGTAGCCACCGGGCGTTTGCACCAAATAACCGCCTCGCGGCAATTCTGTAACAACATGCGAAAGCTCTTTAAGCGGTTCCATAATTCAGTTTATTTTTGCGGATTGCTTTGCGAAAGCACCGGATAATTCCCTGCTGCAAACATCGCTTCGAGTGCAGAGGGTCAAGTGCAAATTCCGGTTCAATGTACTCAATTTTACTGGGGCTCCGGGGCGGCCGGCACCTTAACCCTGCTGGCCGGGGCTCGTTCTTAATCTTGCATCAGACGTGAACCACAACCGAGGCAGGGCGCCCCTTTGGCAGATGCGGATTTTTCGCCCACACCGACCTCAACAGCGACTGCTTTTCTTTCTCTGGCAGGTGTACATCGAATATCTTACCCGTTTCGCCAACGACCACGTGGTCATGGTCTTCGACGTTCGAGTCATAGAGCAGCACATCGCTGCGCGCGCGCACCGTTTTTAAGAGCCCATGTTCGACGAACAGATTCAGCACATTAAACACCGTGGCCCTCGAGACGCGCGTGAATTCGGCATTCACCTCTTTGAAAATTTCTTCAGCGGTAAAGTGGCGGTGCACACCCAGTACATGCCGGGCAATTTCGAGCTTCTGCAACGAGACGCGCAGCCCCCTGTCTTTGAGAAACTTTGCGATGTCTGCCTGTTTCTTCATGGCTTTATGCCCTGAATATAGTCATGAGTTTAGAGTTCGTCTATTTTTAGATGGGGGGAGAGCCGGCTTTTCACAAGGCCTTTCGCAGCCTCTGCCCGAGTTGGCCAGTCCCGCCGGACAAAATGATTTTCATATGTTAGGGGTTTACCGTGACAACCGCTGAGCATTGGTCGCTCACGCCTGCTGCCTGTGCACGAATGCGTATCGATTCCGCAACCAAGGGGTTGGTGAGGGTGTACGTCAGCGTCGCCCAACTTGCGACACCTGCGACAGCACTTTTGGCGAGAACGTCACCGCCGAGCGAGCCCGGGGCCGCATTAGGGCATACTGTTACATGTGCCGAGATCGTAATTGAGGCGGTGAAATCAGTATCGACCCGCCCGTTCACATCTGTGGCGTAAATGGATTGCGTACCGGGAAAGTCATTCGTGTGCGTGGCGATCAGACCAGTAAACGAACTCTTTCCCTGCAGCTCGCTCGCGACAATCGTGATCGCTGCCGAGCCGCTCGCAAAGGCAGCCACCGAAGGCAGCATATTCGACGAAGCTTCGATTACTTCAGCATCGATCGAAGGCGATATATTTACCGCAATCGTCTGGTTGTCGGTGGTTGCACCGTTGACGCTACTGCGTATCTGCGCTTTTAGCTGGTAGGTTTTTCCGGTTTGGTCACCATCGGTGATGATGATGTCGCCAAAATCTTTGAAGATGATCGAATTACCGCTGGTTGTTGCAACGGTATTGTTGCTGCCAGGCCCTTCGAGTACAAAGCGCAGTTCGGCTATATCGGCTGTGCCAGTGTGCGTGAATTTTAGCGTGCGAATCTGCAGCGGATAGCCGTCACGCGAGCCATTCTCTTTCACTGTGAATTCAAGAATCGTGACTGCCTGATTGACGTTATTCAAAATTGAACTAATGGTCGGGGGTGTTGCAAGCGCCGTTTTAACGATGTCACCCGATTCAACACCCGCGCCTTTGCCTGATTCTGTGAAGATGAGGTCGATGGGTTTCTGCGCAATGCACGCAACCAGTAAGAATGGTATCCATAGAAATATAGATCCACGTATTTTCTCAAACCCTCGCATCAGAAATAAAACCCCGCGCCCAATCGGGCATTCACTTCTGCCTGCGCACCACCCGCGAAATGGAATACTGTAGCCGAAGGTATAAACACCACAGCCCAGCGGGGGTGCAGCATCCATTTGATGTTCGCGCCGGCCTGCGAGAGAAAATAAAACTGGTCAAGCGTCTGCTCGGGCACGCTCTGCGCAACCGCAGTGTCGACAGGCTTTCGCGCGAGACCAGAATAATCAAACAAAAAGTTTGAATAGCCAAAGCCGAAACCGGCGAAAGGTTCAAGCCGCAGCGAACCCAGATTGAAAGCATAGCCGAGCGAGGGTATGGCCTCGCCGGTAATGAGTCGTGTCGGCACCTCGCTGCCGCTGCGCGTGTAGATGCGCCGTGCAAAACCCGCGTTCAGCCCAAACTGAGCAAAAACAGGCAGTTTGCTGCGCCGAACAAAAAGTTCTGCGACCTGATGGCGTTGGTAAGTTAACTCGGCATTGAAGTGCGCGAATTCTGCGCCCGATACGGTCGTCGAGCCAGTGAGGTTGCCCGTCTCGGGCGCAAAACCCGCGGCGCGCATGCCGGCCGAAAGCAACAGCGTGCGCTTGCCTTTTTCAGGGTCATAATACGACCCGCCGCTGGCGGCGAGCGCCTGCTGCGACGGCAGCGCTTCAGACATCTTTGTGCCAAGCTCTGCTGCGATTTTGTTAAACGTGTCGAACATTTTTGCCGACAGCGGTGCCTCGGTTTTAAAATTCACCAGCATGCGGCCCGTTTCGATTTCGTACAGGCTGAGGTTCAGGCGCAGCCTGTTATTCGCGACCGCATAACGCCCGTTCAGCACAAGATCTTGCCGCAGCCATTCACCCATTTGCAGCGCGGCTGATTTTGTGTGCATGTCTTCGTCTTGAATGAGGTTGCCCGACTGCGTTTCACCAATCGCCTCTTCAGGCGGATGTAAAAAGAAATAACTTTCGGCGAGCGTGTTGCGTATGGCTTCGGCAAGTGAAGGGCCAATGTAAGCAAAGTCTGCCTGTGCGCCTTCGTTCACAGGGTTCAGCACCAGAAGGCGCTTAACCGTCGGGGCTGCACTGAGACTACCTGCCAATAGGCAGAAAACTGCGGCGGCATTAAGTCGCATTGCGGGCATAAGCTACCGGCCTTAGTGCGCTACTGTCAATCAGAATCAGGCCTGGCCAGAGCCGAGAGACAGCAGCACTCGCATTCTTTTTTGGTTGACCGCAAGCTACCGTGCGTAACTTAGCGGCAGATGCATCGGGGTATCCTCGAAACAGTATTTTTTGCCGGGGTGCACGGCAGCGCAGAGAACCTCAAACAGTGGGTTGAGATGTACCGCAAGCTGGCATCGCAGCCCTTGCCGCAAAACCTTTCAGAATACCAGCAAGCGCTTGATAAACAGGTGAACCCTATTCGGGGTTTTGAGACCGTTCAATTAACTGACGACTTTCTGCAAAAAGAAGTAATTCGGCTGTTCGACGCGGGCGCTACCGAAGTGATTTTGCCCTACAGCGAGCTGCGCTGGCGCAAGCAGGCCGACTGGGTGTTTCACTCAGAAAACGAAGAGAGTTTTTTTGTCGCTAACGAACTGAATCTTTCGCCGCTGCAATATATCAGATCACGAGTGCAGAACTTTTGCGAAAGTAAGGGCATGATCGACTCACACCGCGACGAAGTTGTTATATCGGTAACAGAAGCGGCAGAAAACGCCATTAAGTATTCGAACGTTCTGCCGGTTTATATTCACCACGGCCTTGAAAAAGATGAATATTTTATCCGGGCGATCAATTCAGTAACAGACCTCAACCTTAAAGACGAAATTTCGCGCGGCAAATTTTCAGAAGATGTCTCGCTCATGCGCGGGGTTTTGGTGATGTCAAAGCTGCTCGACTTCTTAGATATCGTGCGCGACGTCGAACGCCGCCGGGTCGAGTTTGTTGGCCGAAAGAAAGTAACCCTGAAAACAGCGAAACTGGCTGCAGTTTAGATCTGACCAGCACTGCGCTGCTTTCCGCTCTTTCGGTCCCGCAGCTGGCTGCGGGTTTTCCGAGACGAAAAACCCTTACGTGCCGATCGGGTGCCAGATAGTTTTGTATTCTTGAAAATCAGTGATGTAGTCGAGTTTTTGCCCGGCATCGCCATAAAGATCTTCTGCCGATTTCCATGCTTTGGTGCGTATACGCTTCAGGTTTTCGGTCGCGGCTTTTTCTGCTTCGACGCGCAATTCTGTTGAAATGCCTGCGAGGTCGAGAGCGTTGACATCCATGTGCTGCGCGAGCCCTGGCAAAAGTTCTTTTGCATAGCCGGTGAGCACGTTGACGACGCCGTGTGTCAGGTCAGATGTTGCGAGCACTTCTGTCATGCTCACGACCACCGCCGGGTTTTCTTCAGAGCAAATCGCGATGACGCTGTTGCCACCAGCAATAATCGGCGCTACCTGCGAAATGAACCCTAATACCGGTGCAAATGCCGGTGCCACAGACACGACTACACCCGTAGGCTCGGGAATCGTAAAGTCAAAATATGAACCCGCTACAGGGTTGTGGTTACCGACGAGCTGCTGAAATTTATCGCACCAGCCTGAATACCAGACCAGACGATCAATGGCGGCATCAACTTCTTTCGACGCTGCTGCCGCTGTGATGCCAGAGACGAGTTTCAACTCGGCGCTAATCTCGTTGGCCCGAGCTTCGAGCATTTCAGCCATGCGGTAAAGAATCTGCCCGCGGTTGAATGCGGTTTTTTTCGACCAGCTGCCAAAGGCCTTGCGCGCCACTTCGACAGCATTGCGTGCGTCTTTGCGGCTTGCCTGAGCGATGTTGGCATAAAACTTACCTGTTTCGCGCGCGTTCAGCGGAAATGACCGGCCAGATTCAGAACGGGGAAACTCCCCCCCTATAAACAGCTTCTTGGTCTTTGCGACCGCGAGGCGCATGTGGGTTTCTTCAGCAACTTCAGGCATAGGGGAAAGCGTGCGCCGCCCCTTCGATGCGTCAAATCATTTGCAGAGCACAGCCGCGCCCGCAGGGTCGGTGGCGTTGCCAAACCATGCGACCGCGTAACCGCCATAAATACCGACGCCGAAGGCTTTCCAAGGGCGGTTCCACATTCCTGCATTGATGATGACCTGGTTATGGCCCGACGATTTCTGCCACAGGCCGAGAGCTGTCTCAGCCGAAACGGCGCCGCCTGAGCTGCCAGCAGAGACTTCAAAGCCGTCTCCCTGATAGACTGTCAGCTCGCGTGGCTTTTTCCACATGCAGGCCGCCTGTTTGTGGTCAGAGGTGTAGCAACAGCCCGTCCATTTGCCGCCCGAAGACCAGCTGTGCATGTTGCAGCGACCGTTCGCGGGTCGCTTGGTCGCAAGATCGGCGGCGTGCGTGCGCGCGACAGTCGTCAACGAAGCGGTCGCGGTGATGGCAGGCAGCCCTTTGCTGCGACGGTATCGGTTAATAGCGTCGACGAGCTTCTGCTCTTCTGGGGTGATGCAGGCAAGAGCAGAAGCCGGTGCAACTGGTTTTACGACGACATTCTGCGGCAGATTTTTTGCCGGTTTTCTTTGCGAAGAGCCACCGGCTTGGGCAAAAAGCCCGAGCGCTGAGGCTACAATCACGATTGCACCAATAAATTGAAGGTGTATGGTTTTCATTAAATTCTCTTTCTCGCTATTACAACTTCTTCACGGCGGTGATGATCTTTACCTTGTTGTACTCTTTGCGCGCAAAAAAGAAAACTTCTTTTTCGACGTAAGTAAATTCAAAACGGGCCGTCTTGTCGCCGAGATTCTTCAGCAATAGATTAGAATTCTCGAAGTTGAAAATCCAATAGAGCGTCGTGGTTTTGCCCGCAGTATCTTCAACCGTCAGTTTTGTGTAAGCAGCCCCGTTCGTGTCGGTGATGCGGCCCGAGACCGTGCCTTCAAACGAACCTTCTGCATCTGCCGTGAATTTGCCCAGAGTCTCAGGACAAACAGCAGCAGCTTCGACCGCGAAAAGGTACCCGAGCCTTGTGCCGTGATCGGTATCGCCGATTCTTTCCATATCAATGTTTTTTTCGCTCTTCAAAAATTTCTCGAAACCCTTTGCGCTCTTGATGACGCAGAGGCCCAGCTGCACATTGCGCTGTTCTGAATTTTTTAACTTTGTGAGATCGAGCTTCTCAATGCATTGGCAAGATCTTTCGGTTATCGCCCGCATCGGCTCTATGTGCGTCTCCGCCTCGAGTGCATAAATGCAGAGCACCAGCAGACAGATCGTGGCATAAAATTTCATGGCAGCAAATAGCGAACCCGGTTAAGCCCGTCAAGTATGCTAAATTTCTTGCTGGGGGTGCCCGATCAATAGTCGACGGCCACGCCCTCAAGCACCGCGAACGCCTGAAACACCGTTTCAGAAAACGTCGGGTGTGGAAAAACAGCGTGCAAGAAGTCTTCGGCCAGAAGCTCAGACCCCATCGCGAGCGAAACCTGCCCGATTAATTCTGCGGCGTTTTCGCCGACGATCTGCGCGCCGAGAATTTCACCTGTTGTCGAATCGGTGAAAACACGCGAAAAGCCATTTTGTTCAGCTGCCGCAAGCGCCATACCAGAAGCTATCCACGGAAACTCGCCAGTCTTGAACGCGCGTTTACTCTCGCTCAACTGTTTTTCGGTTAAGCCGATGGTTGCAACCTGCGGCGAAGTATAGATGCAACCGGGTATCTCACCTGGCGGGTGTGGTTTTTTGCCCGCGATAAGTTCTGCCACGTAAACTCCCTGGTGGGCTGCGCGGTGCGCCAGCAATTTGCCCTGGGTCACATCGCCAATCGCGTAGATATTGGGGGCTTTCGTGCGCTGGCTCGGGTCGACAGCGACGAACTTGCGGTCGTCGAGAATGCCGAGGCCTTCGAGGCCGACACCTTCGGTATTCGGCTGCACACCGATGGCGACGAGCACTGCGTCGGCCTGAATCTTCATCTCTTTGCCGTCGGTGCTTTTGAGTGCAAACTGAACGCCGCTCTTGTCTTCTGCACTCGAAATAATCTGAGCACCTTCTAAAATGTGCATGCCGCGTTGCTCGAGCGCTTTGCGCAGGTGCGACGCAACCTTGATGTCGTCATTCGGCAGAATATGCGGTGCCATCTCGATGAGCGTCACTTTGCTGCCGAGGCATTGGTAGAAGTCAGCGAACTCAAGGCCAATGGCGCCACCGCCGATTACCACGAGTGACTTGGGCAGCTCTCGCTGCACCAGAGCATCACGGTATTGCCATACCCGTTTCGAAAACGGCAGTTGCGGTAAGGCGCGGGCCCGCGCCCCTGTAGCAATACAGACGTTCTTGAAAGTAATCTGGCGTTTATCGTTTCCGTGCGCCACCACAAGCTGCGCCGCCGATTCGAATGCAGCCGAGCCCTCGATGAGCGTGACACCATACTTTTTGAAAAGCGACTTAATGCCGTTCTGCAGGCGGTTCGCGATCGACCTTGAGCGCTCGATAATTTCTGGCAGATTGGCTTCGACAGAGCCATTGACTTTCAGGCCGAGTTTTCCGCTGTGCAATTTATGCAAGAGGTGCGCCGAAGACAGCAGCGCCTTTGTCGGTATGCAGCCCCAGTTGAGGCAGACGCCACCCGCGTTTTCTTTTTCGATTACAGCGGTCTTTAAGCCGAGTTGCGCCGCGCGTATGGCAGAGCTATATCCGCCTGGGCCTGCGCCGATCACCACGTAGTCAAAAGTTTCTGCCATACCACATTCAGCAAATGCTCTGCGCAGAGGCAAGTGACTTTGCAATTGCCCGCATGGCGGGGTTCTGGGGCATTGCTCACTTTGAAGGTGGCCATGTTTCTGATTGAAATCGACAAGCGCGTATTCGAATACCTGACGCTCTATGCTAATCCGCCCTGGCTTTCAGCATTTTGCGAGAAGCTCGGCGACTGGTCAACGTACACAATACCGGTTATTGTTTTTTTTGTACTCTATTACTGGCTCAATAGCCCACGCTTTCTGCGTTTCTTGCTGCTGCTGATCGTTGTGCTCGCCGCGAGTGAAGCGACGGCGCAGCTTCTGAAGTTTCTGGTTGCCCGCCCCCGCCCGGCAGTCGAATGGCTCATTTACGTCGACCCGAAGGCGCTGGGATTTCCTTCGGCGCACGCCGTGAATACGATGGCGCTGGCTGTTCTGTTTGCGCGCTGGTTCGGCAACAGACTCTACTGGTATCTGCCGCTGCCGCTGATTATTGGCGCCTCGCGAGTGCTGGCTAATTACCACTATCCGCTCGATGTCGTGGGGGGGTGGACAATTGGCTACGCCATTGCAACTCTCATCTGCAGCATTTGGCTACGCCGCTTCGCGCCGTAGCCAAATGTAACCACAACTTTGTGCTTTACGCTATGTGCGGCGCACAATTCTTGTGCATAGAAACACTGCACCGCAAGATGCAGTGAATAAGCCACGGGGGCCCGGCAGCCGGCGTTTTAGCCGTCGCAAAGCTACCTCGGGCAGCAAAGGAGCTTAAAATGGAACAAGGTGTAAATAAAGTCGTCAGCTTCGGTATCGGAGCATTTGAATCAGCACGTACAAGCGCTGAATCGCTTCTGAAAAACCTCGAAGTTGAAATCAACGCGCTGATCGCATCAGGCGAATCAGTTCAATCAGAAAATGCAGTGAAAGTGCGCAGCGCGGTCACGAACGCATCAGCAAAGATTTCTACGCTGGTTGATCAGGCAAAAGCACAGTATACTGACCTGAGCGCAAAAGCTCAGAAAGCAGTTGCTGAACTGCAGGCAAAAGCAAGCGAACTCGCTGCGAAACTGCCCGGTTCAAAGCAAGAAGCCGCTTAACAATTTTGTCCGTTGCGCGTAAGCGCAACGGACAAAATCTTCTTCATCCGCGGCTTTTTTTATGTTAGGCCAATTATTAAATTCGCCGCATGACCCTTCCAGGTCATGGGTATTACGAGCGTCGGCTCGGCTAAAACAAACTTAAACTCTTCGGGTTCGCCCACAACTACGCTCGGCACTGATATGTCAAAGCCGCTGCCAAAATGCGTACGCGCGTTACCAGAAATGGTATTTGCCATTTCGGCGATCATCGGTATCAGATCTTCGTCGCTTTCAGCTGCGCTTCCCAAAACAACCTGAACCAGATCTTCAATCACCGGCTTTTCACAGGTTATCACAAGCCCGCCGCGGTGGCTGCCCGAAATGCCGATGTGGCCTGAGTACGCGAGCAACGGGTGCTTCTGTGATTTGTTGTCGAGGTTATACGGTACGCCGAACTCGGGTTTGGGTGCGCCGAGTGCGGTAAAATATTGTGTCGTTGAATTCAAGAGCGCCGTGATGTCGCTGTCGCTCAGCCGCATTGTGGTTAATCTATCCCCACTACCAAATAAGCCTGATAGCCTTTCCAGTTAATAGGCAGCACCACAACCGGCGTGCGCAACACGATGCGAAAATTCGCAGGCTTGCCCTTGAAAATTGTCGGTACAGAAATGTTAAAGTCAGAACCAAATGACGTGCGCGCATTACCTGCGATAGTGTTCGCGATTTCGCCGATCATGTCGAAAATCGACTGGTCGTCGACTTCATCGGTCAGCAGAATCTTGCGTGTGACATCGGCGAGCATTTCGCGCGGGCAGGTAATGTAGAGACCGCCACGGCGGTTACCAGAAATGCCGATGTGGCCCGAATAGTCGAGCAGCAACTGTTCAGGGCCTTTAGTATAAGGGATACCGAGCTCGGCCTTCTCGCCGGTGACCTCTGCGAAATACGAGATCGTGCCGTTAATGAAGACCTGTATTTCTTCTTGCTTCATGTATCAGTCAGCAACAACCTGATCGAAAGCTTCTTTGATGCTCTCTGGGGTAAAAGGTTTGCCAAGAAAGCTGCGCGCACCTTTCTTGAGTGCTTCGAGTGCAGTCGCTTCGTCTTTGAGAGCAGAAACGACCATGACCTTGACGTCAGGCTTGATCTTGAGAAGTTCTTCGAGGCACTGCAGGCCATCCATCTCAGGCATCGTGATATCGAGCGTCACAACGTCGGGCAGCGTGGTTTTAAATAGTTCAACAGCCTGTTTACCGTCGGCGGCCGTACCAACGATTTCAATACCTGCAACGGTCAGATATTTTTCAATCGCCTTGCGCATAATACTCGAATCGTCGACAATCATCAGCTTCATAGGCTCACCTTGAGGCTTTGCCAGTGCCGTCACGTGTTTTTCGCTGATCATGATGCCCGCCGAAAAAAGCAGGATATACCACCCTGAACAAGCATTCGCAACTGCGCGCGACATAATCCCTCGCGTAACAGATTCTTGTCACTGCACCCGGCTCTGGCAAATTGCCGCATGGCAGACAACGAAAAAGAATTTTATGGCCCGTTATATCCTCTGATCGGGGTGTGGCAAGGTGACAACGGCATGGATGTCTCGCCCGAACCCGACGGCGAAGAGATGTCTCCGTATTTTGAGACAATCACTATTGTGCCGGTCGGTGATGCCAACAATGCCGAAGAGCAGACTCTTGTGGCACTGTCGTATACACAAGTTGTCACGAAAAAATCGACGGGTCAGGTTTTTCACCATCAGACCGGGTATTTTTATTATGAAAAGAAAACAGATGAAATACTGTATTCGCTGACGATACCCCGCGCAGTCTCTGTGCTCGCTAAAGGCAAGGCTTCGGTCGCTGGCACCAAAACAGAAATCAGCGTGCATGCCGAAGCAGTCGATAAGAACTATGGCATTATTGAATCCTCATTTATGGCGGCAAAAGCATCGACACGCGCCTTCGATATGCAACTCGTCGTCGACGGCGATGCGCTCAGCTATTCGATGAAAACCAGCGTTGATATCTATGGCAAGAAGGGTTTTGCGCACACCGATGAAAATTCTCTGAAAAGAAAGTAATCTCTTCGGCGACATTTTTCGCCTTGCAGCCCCGCATTGAGTACATTGCCTTTGTCTGTAGCAAGGCATGAATTTAGGTTTTATTTGGGGAGCTTTGACAATCCTCAGCTAATGCAAAAACTCATGCAGGCCCAGACGACAGGTGCATTGCATTCATTATGCAATGTGCACTACAACCATTAAGAGGCTTAAATGAAAAAAACGATGACGATCGCAGCATTGGCTGCGGCAGCACTGCTGTTTACAGCGTGCGAAAAACCACCCGTTGCACAAGCGGCAGCGGCGGTAGAGGTGTTTACCCCGGCGAAAGCTGAAGGCAAAGAATTCAAAATCGATGCTGCGAGCAGTAAAATCACCTGGATAGGCACAAAAGTCACAGGCAAACACAACGGTACTATCAACCTCAAAGAAGGTTCTGTCTTTGTAAAAGACGGATCTATCGTTGCGGGCAAATTCGTCGCCGACATGGCGTCACTCGACGATAAAGATCTGTCAGGTGAATACCACGACAAACTGAACAAGCACCTCAAGAGCGACGAGTTTTTTGACGTGGCAAAATTTCCAGAAGGTCTGTTCGAAATCAGCGCCGTTGAAAAATCAGAAAAGGGCGCGACAATCAAGGGCAACCTGACGCTGAAGGGTATCACTCATGGCGTGACATTCGACGCAGAAATTGTTTCTGATAAGAACATACCCAAAGCGGCAAAAGCCACTTTCAACATCGATCGTAAGAAATGGGGCATTGTTTATCCAGGTAAACCAGACGACCTGATCTCTGACACGATTAACCTGACCCTCGATCTGAAGATCAAGAAATAACCAACCTACCTGCGCGCCTGTCTGCGCGCAGGGTCTTCACCTTTTTACCAGTTCGTCGAGCGAAAAAATTTCAATCTCTTGCAACTTGCCGCGTACACCTGAATGCGCAACCTTTCGGCACTTGATCAGATTACCCAATCTGTTTCGTGTGTTGCCATCGATCAGAATGTCGACACCCGCTTCTTTTGTCATCGACTCAAGCCGGCTGGCTGTGTTCACTGGG
>JAKQXK010000275.1 GCA_029561505.1 Spirochaetota bacterium
CGGCAGAAACTCAGTCATCGGTGGCAACACCTGGATAGTCGAAAGCGTCGCGCCACATTCCGTTGTCTATAATAAGAGTTCGGTACGCGTGCGCCCTTCTCGCGAAGTCAGCGACCTCATTGATTTTTCTATCTGAGCCGTCTGTGCTCGTGCCTCGCGAATTGCTTGCCGTCTATGGCTCAGAGGCAAGGTTGACCCGATGAAAATTCACCACCTGCAGACCGCGAGCTTCTGCCCCCACGGTGGCCCACTGTTACACGACCGCGGGCTATTTGGTGGCGATGCACACATGCTGTGCCATTCGCTGCTCGTTGAAACCAACGACGGGCTCGTGCTGGTCGATACGGGTTTTGGCACTGAAGACATTTTGGCGCCAAAAGAGAGATTAGGCGCCGCGTTTCTCGCGCTGATAAATCCACATTTTGACCCGGGGCTCACCGCATTGCGGCAGATTGAAGCACTGGGTTTCAAGGCCAACGACGTGCGTCATATAATACCGACTCACCTCGATCTCGACCACGCGGGCGGCCTGCCTGACTTTCCGAAAGCGAAGGTGCACATCTACGAAGACGAATACCTCGCGGCGATGAATCCGCTGACGCTCGGCGAAAAGCAGCGCTACAAACCGATTCAGTGGAGCCACGGCGCCGATTGGCAGCGTTACACGCTCGAAGGTGAGTCGTGGTTTGGTTTTCCCGCGGTGCGCTCGCTCACTGGCGCGGGCGACGATGAAATTCTTTTGATTCCCGTCACAGGCCACACACGCGGCCACACCGCTATCGCTGTCAAAGCGGGCGATAACTGGCTGCTGCATTGCGGCGACGCGTACTTTCACAAGGGCCAGCTTGACCTCGAGCATGAGCATTGCCCCATTGGTCTCGACGTTTTTCAGCGGTTCATGGCAGTCGACAACGAAGCACGCGTCGAGAACGTTCAGCGGCTCAGAAATCTGAAGCTGCACCGTGGCCACGAAGTTGAAATTTTCAGCGCGCACGATCGCGACGAATTCGAAAGGCTCGCGGCACGCAAGGCGGTATGAGCATCAGCGTTTCAGATACAGTGCAGAAGTCGGTGAACGGCTTCTTTCAGCGCTATTTGCCCAACTCAGGCTTCACAAAATTTCTGCTGGGCCTCAGCGACTATTACTGGTTCTCGCGCCAGGTTTTTCTGTCGGCATTACACCTGCGCGGCAAGCACCTCGATACCTTTGTGCGGGTCGTTATCAATCAGGTGCGGTTCACGGGCGCTCAAGCGTTGCCGATGCTTGCGATTATTGCCCTGTCGATTGGTGCGACGACGATCATTCAGGCGATCACGTTTCTGCCAAAACTCGGGCAAGATAACTTCATCGGCAACCTGCTGCGCCTCGTCATTATTCGTGAGGTCGGGCCGCTCTTAACCGCAATTATTGTGCTGGCGCGCTCGGGGTCTGCCATCACCGCCGAGATGTGTACGCAGAAAATGCACCGTGAAATCGATTCGATGGAGATGATGGGCATTAATCCTTATCTTTTCATGGTACTGCCCCGGCTTTTCGGCGGCATTATTGCGATGGTGTTGCTTTCGAGTTATTTCGACGTCATTGCGATAATGGGTGGTTACCTCATTTCGCTTATGTTCACATCTTTCCCGTTTGTTACGTTTGTCGATCACCTGGCCCGCTCAGTGACCATGACCGACCTTATGGCCACCTTGATCAAATCGGTCGCGTCGGGTATCGTCATACCGCTCACATGTACCTATTATGGATTCAAGCCCGAGACACTTTTTCAGATTCCGATTTATGTTTCTAAGGCGGTCATCCGTTCGTTGTTCGTCGTTTTTCTGCTCAACGCATTTCTGTCGGTGCTGTTCTATCTATGAGAATGTGCGATTCTCGCACGTCTTTCTCTTATGCGCTGCTCACATGCTGCTTTGTCGCTATGGCCTTCGCGGGCCGCATCTCTGCCGCCGGCCCTGAAACTGCGCACGCGCGCTTCGTACCGCCCGACAGTATACAACCGGTCGCGCCTCTCAAGCTAGCCGCGATCGATTTTCTGTTGCCGGGTTATGGCATGTACCGCCAGAACGAACCAGGTTACGCAGCTGCATATTTTAGCACAAACCTCGTGAATCTGGGGCTTATCTACGTCGCCTACCGCAACTGGCGGTTCTATGAGTCGGCGTTTCGCGCAGCAGAACTTCGGCAAAGCCAAGAGGCCGACCCGCTGCAGTTCGCTGACCCGGCAGGCGGCAGCGACTTTTTGACGCTGCAAGATATCAAAAACCGCGCCGACCGCGGCCAATTATTTTTCGCAGTGTCGGTTGTCGCAAACGTCGCTCTACGATTCTTAAGCGCAACGCACACGTGGTCGCTCGCCGACGCAGCAAAACGCCGTTCGGGGCCGCGATACGAGATTTATCCCGATACCGCAGGCGGCATGCGCGCGGCGGGAATGTATAGTTTTTATTTTTGAACGTTTGCGGCTCGCCTCGACTGCGCTCGGCGAGCGCAATCCGGGCATTGAGCGCAGTCGAAATGCCCGACTACTGATTATTCTTCGCGTTAGACGCCATCGTCAGGTAATACTGACGAACATTAAACCAGGTCTCGCCCATATATGAGAAGTTCGTCGCCTGAATGTGGTCGACGCCCGTTGTCAGAATGCTGTAAGACGGGCCGCCTTTCCAGGTGCCCCACTTCTGCGAAGAGAGTGGCACAACGCCGTCGTTGTCGCCGCCCTGACCGTTAAACACGCCGCCTGTCCAGGTGATCGGGTAGGCGAGGCCCATAATTGGGTGCTGAATCAGGTCGGGCAATGTCACCTTTGAACCGTAAGAATAGTATTTCACACCTGCCATGTTTGGGTTGGTGTTGTTAAGCGCGTTGACGTTTGCAACAGTCAGCGAAGATGTCATGGCGATAATGTCTTGCTGGCTTTTACCATAGATCACTTTCGACAAAACATTCACAACCAGGTTGACCGATGGCTGCAACCACGAAGGTATCACAGCAAGTGCTATATCCGCCACGGGCGTACCGCGATTGACACCGTTGATGCTCGTCACCGTAGAAACTTTCGACGCCATGCCGAGCGAACTCACCATATAACGCGATACGAGCGCGCCCTGCGAGTGCGCGATAATGTGCACCTTGCTGTAACCATTCGCCGACATCCACAGGTTGATCTGGTTCTTCTGGTCATTCGCGCGGTTTTGCACCGAATGCATCGGGTTCGTGCCCGGCGTCAGCACCGCCGCGCCCTGTGAGCGCAGGTGCTCGTCCATGCCGCCCCAGTATTTGATCAGGCCGCCAACGAGCCCTTTGGTGTCGTCAAAGCCGAGCACGCCATGCGAAAGCACAATCGGGTATGAACCCTGCAGGGGCTTAGACGAACTGCCCGAACCCGCCCAGGCAAAAGAAACTGCTAATAAAGAAAGAACGATAAATTTCATGTTGGCTCCCACCACGCGTTACTGGAATTCGGCCGCTTTTCGCGCAATTACCCGAAAACTGTGCATATATGTGCCCCATTTGCTATGCAGTGCCAAAAAAAGGCGGATTTATGACGGTAATGTCAGAAAATATTGGTGTTTTGGGCGTCCCGGCTGCGCCGTCGGGCTCTACGCCCCTTCGGGGCTGCGATCCCTGACGCGAACTCACCCCCTAACCCCCTTTCACCGAAGACGGAGACCCGATAACGGGTCATGAAAAGAGAGGGGGA
>JAKQXK010000352.1 GCA_029561505.1 Spirochaetota bacterium
GTTTTTCTCTTCAACGGCACGGTGCGGCAGAATATCTCTTATGGGCGCAGTGATATTTCAGACGCAGACGTTGAAAAAGCCGCTGAGATGGCATATGCCGACATCTTCATCAAAGCTTTGCCCAACCGCTACGATACGCCAATAGGCGAGCGCGGTCTCATGCTTTCAGGGGGGCAGCGCCAAAGACTTTCAATAGCCAGAGCAATTTTGAAGAATCCACAGATTCTGATTCTTGACGAGGCAACCAGCGCTCTTGATACAGAATCTGAAAGGCTGGTACAAAAAGCTCTTGAGAAACTGATGGCGAACCGCACCGTTTTCGTGATCGCGCACCGCCTTTCGACGATTTACAGCGCTGACCTGATTCTGGTTGTCGACAAAGGTCGTATTGTCGAGCGGGGCACGCACAAACAACTGATCAAAAAGAAGGGGCACTACAAAAAACTTTACGATCTGCAGTTTTCAAAATAATATGAAAGAAACAGAACTCAAGACGTTTGTCGAAGGCGTTATGCGCTATTTCGCGACTATTACATCTTCAGGCGCAAAAGTAGGAGTTCCCTACGTAAAGGCGGCTGATCACGCAGTCGAAGACATTACGGGAATCATCGGCATGACCGGGCCTCGCAAGGGCGGCATTTTTATCTCGTGCCCACGTGAGATGCTCGCTGAGATTGTTACCGAATATTCCGGTGCGACGAACCCCTCGCTGGCGGTAATCAAAGATCTCGCTGGTGAGATGGCAAATACCGTCGCCGGTAACGCATCGCTCGCATTCGGGTCAGATTTTCAGATTTCGGTGCCGGTGGTGCTCGTCGGCCGGCCTGAGCAGCTTGATCTGCCCACGCGTGTACCTACATTCATAGTCCCGATTGAGTGGAAACAATACAAGGCGTATCTGGCAGTTGGCGTTGAGTAAGGGCAAACCCGCACGAAGTCTTGCATTTGAGCTGCCAGAAGGCACGCGGCTTGATAAGTTTCTTGCGGCGGCGCTCGCTGACTGCGGTCTCGACATCTCACGCACGCAGCTGCAGCGCATTATCGAAGACGGCCAAATCGGCGGCATCAGCGAAAAGAACCTGAAGCCGTCGTTCAAGGCAAAAGCTGCGATGCAGATCAGCATCACTTTGCCTGCAGAGAAACCCGCAGAACTGTTGCCATTTGCAGCGACGATTCCGGTGCTCTATGAAGACGAATACCTTGCTATCGTCCACAAGCCTGCAGGCATGACGGTGCATCCCGGTGCAGCGACCGGCAACGACACTCTCGTGCATGCGCTTGTCGGGCAGATCGACGAACTGGCGCCGCATGCAGAACGCCCGGGTATTGTGCACCGGCTCGACAGAGAGACAGAAGGGCTCATGGTCATCGCCAAAACCGACAAGGCCCGTGCCGCGCTGGGGGCATTATTTGCTGAACGCCAGATTCACAAGACCTATCAGGCGATTGTCTGGGGTAATGTGCAGCTTCCCGCAGAGGTTGATGGCTTTATCTGGCGTGACCGACGAAACAGAAAAAAAATGAAGTTTGGCTCCCAGGCGCCAGAACGCGGCGAGCGCGCGCGGGAAGCACAGCTGGTTATCATCAGTCAATCGCCCTATAAAAGCGGTACAGAGATAGAAATTGATCTGATTACGGGCAGAACGCACCAGATCAGAGCGACCTGCGCCCATTTGAACGCACCGATTATCGGCGACACGGTTTATGGCGACGATGCCGGCAGGGCAAAAACCTACAAAGTGGGTCGCGAAAAACGCGAAGAACTTCAGAAATGTGGCATGCTACTCGTCGCCAGAAGCATCGCGTTCAGTCATCCGTTTAAGCGCAAGAAAATCAATTTCGCGATCGAGCTGCCGGCGCGCTTTGAAACGGCGCGTGCGTTGCTCAAATAACGCGGCTATATTCACGAAACGGAATCTGCCAGACCTTTATACCGCAGAAGTGGTCACCTTCGGGGCAGCGAGGCTTCAGGTGTTCTCGCACGACGCAGGGCGGGCCAATGTGTTTGCCGACTTCGGGGTACAGTTCTTTCACCGCAGCAACCTCAGCGTGGGCTGAATAGAATATCTCTTCTTGCGCATTGTAGCAGAGCCGTGATTTCCATTTGTGATAGAGATTGTAAAAATCACCCGATTCGAGAAACCGAACGGGAAAGGCATTCGGTAAGAGGTAGGCGATATCTTCGCGCTTCAGTGTTTCATTTTTCCAGAGATCACGCACCAAGTCGAAATTCTGTTCGAGGTATGATTCATAGATTGCTCTCGCCGGCTGAGATTCGCGCACAAGAGCAGGTACAATATAATCGTTCTGCAGCGAAACTTGTTCAGCAAGGTGCGGCCGCGTACCGGGTAATGTGCGGTGGCGCTGCTCTTGCGAATCAGCGGTGTGCGACAATTTCTTCATGAATGTGAAATGTGCATGATTAAGAAGTCGGGTGCCCTCGTCGAGTGTGCCTGGATAAAACACATCGCCGAGCAGCGGGTTCTGAGCCGGGTCAAGCACCTGAGCTGCCAGTTTGCCCATTGCCGGCAGGTGGTCGGGGTTCGTCAGCGCATTGACCGAAGCGGAAATCAGCTTTGCTGATTTGCCGGCGAGTGTCTCGTCGAAAGCGAGGTTTGCTTTCGCTGCAGCCGCCGGGTCGTATGAACGGTGCGGCGCAGGTAATGGCTCGGGAAACTCGTCGAATAGGTCTGCATCCACATTGCGCACCAGCTCGAGCAGCTGAATGCCCAGAACAACGAACTCGTCGTGATCTGACCAGCGCAGCATTCGCGCATACCGCATCAGCGTCAGAGCGCTGACGCTGTGATACATATAGGCAACCGTCGAAACGGGCATGATATAGCGTGCGACCTCCATACAGCGCTTACGAATCGCGTCTGCATGCGCCTCTTTGTTGCGCGCCTTAAGCCGGTGTATGGAAAAGAAAATTTCTTCAACAACGGGTTTCAGAGTTTCAACCAGGTTGGTATACGTTGCGAAAGCGCGTTCGTGCAAGGCGTGCACGCGCGCGTCGCCGCTGAGCGCCAAAGGCACCGAATACCAGGTGCGGTCATTTTTGATAGGAACATATCGCTGCGACACCTGTTCAGAATTGTAATAGGGGTGCGCGTGCAATACCTGCCATATCAGCTGGCGGGTAACGTTTTCAAGGCCAAACACGAAATGTGCATGCTGCCGGGTTGTGTGGTGACCCGATTTGAGTGTGGCACGTGCGACTTTTTTTCTGAGTTCGAGGGATTTCTCAGATTTTTGCATATCTGCAGGCAGCAGCAACCCCTTCGAGCTGTAGCAAGTGCGCGCCGAAGCGGCGGCGATATCAAACGGATTTTCCGTATGGGCAATGAGGCTTGCCTTTACAGGCGATGCGGCAATCTGTGCGGCATATTCAGCTTTGAGCTCGTCGAGCCAGTGCGCGGCCATGGGTAACTCTGTTTTTCAGAGCGCGCGCGACAACGACAACAGAAATCTTCAGTAATCAAGCCTAAAGTACACCCAGGCGGTGCCTATACCCGAAATGATATTTGCGAGATTACCTGCGATGGCAGGCGGTATTGAACCGCTTTCGCCAAAAGCCGAACCAAAATACATCAGAAAGAAATAAGCCAGAGTAAATAGCATCGAAACCGCGATGCTTGTGGCCGCGTTTCCCCGTTTGAGGCGGCCACCGATCATGCCGCCGATAAAAACAATAAAGAAACATACCAAAGGGTAACCGGCGTGCCAGAAAACTTCGGTCAGAAAGACACTGTATTCGCCGCCAGCTTCTTTGCGCTTCGAATAGATGCGATACGCGTCGAATAGCGACCGTTCTTCTGAGTCCATTTCGACGTAGAAGTTCTGGAATGATTGCATGGTCTCTTGCAGCTCGACGTCGAGTGAATTGTAGGGTTCGGTGTTCAGGTACAACCCGTTCGCGTCGAAACGAGACAAACGCACATTCAGCAGGTGCCACTGCCGCGATTCTTTGCCCTGCGCTACGGCGCGTTCAGCTTCAACTATCTGCCTGATCGAGCCGTTTTCACCCAGTTCGAGCAGATGAAAACCGATGAGCGTCGATTCATACCAGGCGCCATAGCCAATGGTATAGTAGCGCAGGCCGAACCGCAGCGTCAGATTGCTGCTGTGGTCGTGCTTGCGCAGCCGAGCGTCTGCGCCTCGGTTACGCAGAACATACGATATGTCGGTGGCCTTGTAGGCTGCGGGGTAAGCGATGTATTCATTAAAGAAGAAAAAGGCAACTGTGAGAATTGACGCGAAAATTACCAGCGGTCTCAGAATGCGCCGAAACGACCGCCCGGCGGCGAGCATCACTGTGATTTCAAAATTTCGGTTAAACTGGGCAACAGTAAAGGCAACCGCAAACATCAGCGCCGGTGGCACAATGTATGTGACGAACGTCGGGGTAATCGTGACGTAATACTGAATCAGCAGACCAGCGCCTTGTTTATTGTCAGGGAAATTCTTGATAGAATCGAGAATCTTGACGATCACTGCCACGCCGATCAAGAGCACGAGCGTGCCTATGAAAGTTTTAATGAACGATTTAAAGATGTAGCGGTCGAGTTGATCCATATCAGATGTTGTAGCGGTAAACCCAGAATTTATAACCAAAGTAGTTCGTGACGAAACTGATGATGACGGTCGACAATTTAAATACGTTAGCGAGCAAGACACCGGCCCCGGGGTTATACAGCAGATTCAGGCCATGGAAAATTAACCCGGCGATGATGAGCGTGAAAACCGAAACGGTGAAGAACCGGCGGTAGGCAGCCTGTCGCTGAAAAGTGAAGCCGCTGTGCAGCGTGAAAGCAAGCAGGTTGGCGCAGAGAAATGCAATCACCATGTAAACAAGCTGGCGGGTCAGCGTGCCCGCACCGAAGAGCAGAATCAGCGAATTGTGTACGGTGAAGTCAGCGATCGTGTTGATGAGCCCGACGAAGGCAAACTTGATAAGGTGGCCAAAGCGTAATTTCAGAAGTTCAGTGAGAACGCGCAGAGTCTGCTTAAAGGTTACCTTGCTGCCATCCTGATCGTTCCAGCGGACGGCAACCTCGCTGACGCTGAGGCGCAGCACGCCGGCTTTTTTCAATATTTCAAAGTCAAACCCGAAACGAAAGTTATTCAGGTTGCGAAACAGATACTGCGCCGCTTTTCGATCAAAGAGTTTGAAACCGCACTGCGTGTCTTTATAGGGTAGGTCGAGCAGCGAGCGAATGAGCAGATTACCCGCGCGACTGACGAAACGCCTGATCAAACTCTGTCTCTTACCTATTTCACTCTGCGCGAGGTAGCGCGAACCAATGGCGGCGTCGGCGCCGTTATCGATTTCGGCCGCGAGTTTTGTGTATTCTGCAATCGGCGTTGCCCCGTCTGCATCAGCGATGAGCACCCGGCTGCCCTCGGCAGCCATCACACCTTCGCGCACGGCCGCGCCTTTGCCAAAATTCTGGTAAAGGCGCACAAGGCGCACTTTGCGAAATTTCTTGCGTACGATTTCGGCGGTTGCATCGCGGCTGCCATCGTCGGCTACGATTATTTCGTGCGTGATTCGCCGTGCCCTGAGAAAATTCTCAACCTCGGCAAGATACTTTGGCAGCCGCAGAGCTTCGTTGTAAGCCGGAATCACCACGCTCAGCGCCACCGGCGTTTTTATCTCACGCCGCCGCGCGGTCAGCACCGCAATTGTGCCGACGCCCGCGAGTACGTTCAAATAGGGGTGCAGGCGAATTTCGAGCGAAAGCAGCGCCGAGAGCAGCCGCGGCACACCCGGAACGCGCCTCAGCCACAGAAACGGAATCAGTAAAAAGCCAAAATAAAATATTTCGCGCAGCTCATAACCGGCGATCTTAAAGTCTGCGCTGCGCACCAGACGGTCTTCGTCGCGCGTCAGCGCCGTGAGCACAATAAACCTGGGTGGGTGCGGCCGTAAAACTGCCGCCTGCGGATCAGAAGGCCTGGAGACCAGAATATCCCCTTTTTTCTGATCGACCTTGAGTGAGATAGCGTCTGCAAAATCGAGCACCGGGGGCAGCGTGCCTGTTCTCAGGGCTGTCGCCGAATGCGGTCCGTGCACCCGCACGACGCGGGCCGTCAGTCTGGCAAGCTGCGGGGCCAGTTGCGACCACAGTGAATCAACCTGAAAAAGCACCAAGCCTGAGTTCATCGGGCAGGTGCACTGTCATTTTAAAACCTGCCACCGTACGCTATTGCCACGTTCGACATCACGCTGCGCAAATGCAGTCGCTGAGCACGCCGGCATGACAAAATAGATGACGATCAGAGGCCCGCGCCGGTTACGATTCAGGCAATGCGGGTGTTCGGTGATCGGGTTCAGCGGGTGCAGAAAAAAATGCAGCCAGGGGCGTTGCTTGTCATACCTGCTGCGGCGCATGCCGTTCGCAACCGAGATACACACTACAGCTACCGGGGCTATTCTGACACGCTGTACCTCACCGGGGTGAATGAAGAAGAACTGGGGCTCATTATCACCAATGAGGCTCTTCATGTTTTTGCACAAACGCGCGATGCGGAGCGCGAACGTTGGGTGGGCAAGGTCTGTGGCCATGAGTTTTTTCTGAAAAGATTTGCCGAAGCTCCGTTCAAAACCGAAGTTTTTGAGGCGAAACAGTTCGAGAGACAATTTGCCGAACTGGCGAAAGGGCGCGATATTCTCTATTACGATTTTGGCCTGCAGAGCGACCTTGAGCGCCGCCTGCTCGCGGTGTTGCATGAGATGGCGCTCTATTCGCGGCGCGGACAAAAAGGCCCGAAG
>JAKQXK010000358.1 GCA_029561505.1 Spirochaetota bacterium
CGGTGATGAGCGCTACTGGTTTGTGCATGTACCGGGATCGTGGGCCGAGTCAAGGAGTAAAAAGTATTTCTGCTGCGCGACCGGTCAATTAGCCAAATGCATCCGGGCCCCACCAGAGTTGTGGCGGGAATCCGCTGAAGAGGTACCTGCGCATCGTCGGTAAGTTAAACATATTCACTTCAGTGAGCGGCACGACCAGCCAGCGCTTAATGCTCCCCCAGAAGAACTCGCGCTCCCCTATTTGGCACCCGTTATGGATTTCCATTTCTAACTGCGCAAGATACATTTTCAGAGACAGCCGGATGAATGCTGAGACCGTTACCCCCAATTCGATCGCAGCTATGCGAATCAACTTGAGATCCTCGCCATAAAAACAAACCATATGACGGTGAAAGGAGGCCGAGCTAGATGTGTGGGCCGCGCTCATTCGGAGCTTTTGCTGAACACGTAGATTATTGCGCAGATTTGGCTTCTGCGCAAGTTTGAATGCGCAAAACCTCGTTACCTGCGAGTAGGTACACTGACGGCGTTTCGCGACTTGTTGAATTCTGTTCCATTGCCGCCTAGCCAGGTGAACTTCCCAGATATCTTCGATTTTGATGGGTCTCTTCAGGAGAAAAGTGGGTTGAGATTTGGATTTCATTGTGCCTCTAATTACTAAATACCAGAAAATAGCAGAATTTTCTCAACGGAATCCGATTTTTTCGGCATAGATATGGAAAACCTCAACTTTTCTATGTCCGACGGTCAGGAGCGCTTTGTATTGCCGCGCTGTCTCTGTTGATAACATTTCTCCGTGCCTGAACTTTTCGACACAAAGCGATGGATTTCCATAACTCTGGACGACCTTGAGCGAAAGGGTATCGGCCCCGGTGAGCTCGACGTGATTCTCGTCTCGGGCGACGCCTACGTCGACCACCCGTCGTTCGGTACCGCAGTGGTCGGCCGCATGCTCGAAGCCGAGGGCCTGAACGTCGCGATCATTCCCCAACCCAACTGGCGCGACGATCTGCGCGACTTCAAAAAATTCGGCGCGCCCCGCCTGTTCTTCGGCGTGACCGCGGGCAATATGGATTCGATGGTGAACCACTATACCGCGCGCAAGCGCCGGCGCTCGAGCGATGCGTACACGCCGGGTGGCGAAAGCGGCTTTCGCCCCGACTATGCATCGTACGTCTACACGCGCATTCTGAAAGACCTCTACCCCGATGTACCGGTGTTGCTCGGCGGCATCGAAGCTTCGCTGCGCCGTGTAACGCATTACGATTACTGGTCTGACTCACTGAAACCGACGATTCTCGCCGACACCAATGCAGACCTGCTGGTCTACGGTAACGGCGAACTACCGCTCAAAGAAATCATTCGCCTGCTGAAGCGCGGCGTACCGTTTCAAAAACTTAACACGGTTCCACAGACGGCTCTGCTCACAGAACACGTGCCGACGAACAAAAGCTGGGAAGATGTGGAGATCACGGCGCACGACATCTGCCTCGCCGACAAGAAAGTGTACTCGCAGAATTTCAAAATCATCGAGCGCGAATCAAACAAGATGAACGCACGGCGCATTCTGCAAAAAGTGGGCAACCGCATGCTCGTGATAAATCCGCCTTA
>JAKQXK010000375.1 GCA_029561505.1 Spirochaetota bacterium
GTTCGTTGATCACGGGGCGCGTCGGATATTTCACGCCCGAAACCGTAACTTCGTGATCAGTCACTTCAATCGTATCGCCGGGCACCCCCACGACACGTTTTACGAGTGTCTTGTTAACATATGACATAGAATCTTGCGGCGGAGTGAAAGTCACGATATCACCCCGCTCAGGATAAGCAATACGAAAAAGATGAATATTCGTATAAGGCAGATCGAACGTGTACCGCATTTTGTTCACAAACAAGAAGTCACCGATCATCAGCGTGGGCTCCATCGACGGCGACGGAATGTTGTTGGCGTCGAGCACGCTTGTTTTGATCGCGAACACAAACGCCACGAGGCCGCCGAGCGACACAACGCTGCCGGCTATACGGTTGCTCTCGAGGTAATGCCTGATACGAAAATACCGCTCGTAGAATTTCTTCATTTTTTATCCTTTTGTAGTGTGTTGTGGCATGCCTGGCAGCTGTTCAGAATTTTTCCGAGTCCCTGGCTGAGTTTTGCCCAATCGGCATCGCTGAGTTTTCCGCGTGCGGATATATAACCGCGCAGATTCTGCGCCTCTGCCTGAATCTGGCGGCCAAAGCGCACGACATTCTTGTTCTCCCATTTGCCGAGAGCCTCGCGAAACGCTTTGCCATAATCGGGGTGGTCTTTCATCTGCCACGATGTCAATCGCCCGAGAATTTCATCGAGCACTTTGCGATCGCCAATAGAAATCGCGCTCGTGAGATTGCGCACCGCGATATCCATTTCAATCATTTCACGGCGTACTGCAATCTGTTGCGCATCGGCTGCGACGAGCGCCGAAACGAGAACCACGGCCAGCGCCGCCGCGAGCTGAACGCGTTTCATGGCAACAGGCGAAAATTCTTCATGGGAAAACGGCCGCAAAGCGCAGCGACGCGCGATTTGGCCGCTGCAATTGCCGCTTCACTGCCTTTTGCGTCGAGCACGTCGGCGATAATGTCGGCCGTTTCTGTAAACTCGGCGACGTCAAAGCCCCGCGTTGTCAGGGCCGGTGAGCCGAGGCGTATGCCGCTCGAAACCGCCGGCTTGTTTTTATCGTATGGCAGCATATTCTTGTTCGTCGTGATATTCGCTGCCTCTAACATCGCCTGCGCGTCTTTGCCCGTTATGCCTTTCGTGTCAAAAGTGTTCACGATCATCAGGTGGTTATCTGTGCCGCCTGAGACAAGCGTCAGGCCGCGTTCGACAAGCCGGTTCGCCAGGGCTTTTGCGTTCGCGAGAATACGCTGTTGGTAAACGATGAAATCTGGCTGCAGGGCTTCGCCAAAAGCGGCAGCTTTAGCCGCAATAACGTGCATCAGCGGCCCGCCCTGCACACCCGGGAAAACGCGAGAGTTAATCGTCTTGATGATGTCTTCGCTGTTGGTAAGAATGATGCCGCCGCGTGGCCCTCTGAGCGTCTTGTGCGTCGTCGAGGTAACGATATCGGCGTGGTCCATTGGCGACGGATGCAACTTTGCGGCGACGAGACCTGCGATGTGCGCCATATCAACCATCACCTTCGCGCCCACCTGGTCGGCGATGTTGCGAAAGCGTGCAAAATCGATCACGCGCGGATACGCCGACGCACCGACGATGATCATGCGCGGCCTGTGTTCGTGCGCCAGTTTTTCGACTCGCTCGTAATCGATCAGATGTGTCTTCTCATCGACGCCATAAGCGACTGGTTTGTAATAAAGCCCTGAAAAATTTACGGCGCTGCCATGGGTGAGGTGTCCCCCGTGAGCGAGATCCATGCCGAGAAAAGTATCGCCCGGCTGCAGCACCGCGTAAAAGGCTGCAAGGTTCGCTGACGCCCCCGAATGCGGCTGCACGTTGGCAAATTTTGCACCGAAAACCTGCTTAATGCGTTCTATGGCAAGCGTTTCGACCATGTCGGCGGGCCCGCAGCCACCGTAATACCGCTTACCAGGGTACCCTTCGGCATATTTGTTCGTCAGCGTCGAGGTATAGGCCTCGAGCACAGTCTTTGACACAAAGTTTTCAGACGCAATCAGTTCGAGATGCGTTTCTTGCCGGTCATCTTCGGCTTTAAGAGCAGCGGCGAGTTCAGGGTCTTGAGAGGTAATCAGCGGGTAAGACATAGCAGCAGAAAACAATTTCCCGACACGCCGCAAACGAAAATACGCGAACAGAACCACGGCCCGCAGCGCCGGCAATTCGGGTAGTAACAGCTGATTCTGATCTGTAGTTGACGCGACAGGTCAAAGATTGGTCACCCAACCATGGCAGACGTCGAAGTCAAAGTACCGGCAATGGGTGAATCGATCAGCGAGGGTACAATCTCGCGCTGGTTCAAAAAAGAAGGCGAGGCAATCAAAGCCGACGAAGCCTTGTTCGAAATTGAGACAGATAAGGTTACTCAAGAGATTTACGCCCCCGTTGGTGGTGTCGTGAAGAAGCTGCAGAAAGCGCAGGGCGCAAACGCCGCAGTCGGCGAGACAGTCGCCGTGATCGACTCATCTGCAACCGCGTCAGCGACACCCGCCGAAAAACCCGCAGCGCCTACCGCGCCGGCGCCCGCGAGCAAAACACAGCCAATGGCTGAAACTCTGCCCCCTGCTGCTAAAAAGCTTGCGACCGAAAAAGGAATCGACACCTCGACCATAGCCGGTTCGGGCAAGCACGGTCAGGTGACGAAGGGCGACGTCATCGGGGCTATAAGTGACGCTGCGGCCAAAGGCGACAGCGTTCAGCAGAAACCAGCTGCCCCCGCAGCGGCGCAGCCCGCGCGCGTCATCACCATGGCTGCAGGCGAACGCGAAACGATTCAGCCGATGTCGCGCCTGCGGCGCGCAATTGCCGACAGGCTGGTTTCTGCGCAACAGACCGCAGCGATTCTCACGACCTTCAATGAGGTCGACATGAAGCCCGCGATGGACCTGCGCACGAAGCACAACGAAGACTTTCAGAAAAAATATGGCGTCAAAATCGGCTTCATGAGCCTTTTTACCAAAGCAGTCGTCAGCGCGCTCAAAGAAGTGCCTGCGATCAATGCCGAAATTCGAGGCACCGACATTGTCTATAAAAACTATTACGACATCGGTGTCGCAGTCGGCGGGCCCAGAGGGCTCGTCGTGCCAATCGTACGCAGTGCCGATCAGCTGAACTTTTCTGAAATTGAAATCGAGATCAGCCGGCTTGCGGCACGCGTCAAAGAGGGCAGTATCACGCTGCCCGAAATGGAAGGCGGCACCTTCACTATCTCTAACGGTGGCATCTACGGCTCAATGATGTCGACACCTATATTAAACCCGCCGCAGAGCGGCATTCTCGGCATGCACAATATCGTGAAGCGCGCCGTCGTCGTCAGCGAAGGTGGCTCAGATAAAATTGAGATCCGACCGATGATGTATATTGCGCTTTCATACGATCACCGTATCGTTGATGGCAAAGAGGCCGTTACCTTTCTGGTGAAGGTCAAACAGGCAATCGAAGACCCGGTACGGCTTCTGCTCGGCGTCTGATTCGGCCATAAAGAGCGCCGATCAGCAGCCCGACTGTTTACAGAAGTTATTGTAACCTTTGATAATTGCCGGCTGAGACGCGTAGAATTTCTGCAGAGCCGTATACTGCGCGCTGCCCGTATTGCAGGCCTGCAGCGTCTGCTCACCTGGGTCATTAGCCAGATAAAAGCTGCGGCAGTTTTTGCGGGCGTACAGAATCTGCACTTTTCTCAGGTCGCGGGCAACCGAAGTCAGCGTATTCTCATTGCCATACGTAAAAATGAAATTGCGCGACAGCTGCCCGCGCAGCAAAGACTCTCCCTGAAACCGCTCGCGGCTGTAGCCAATACCCATGGCATCGAGAAGCGTCGGCACAATGTCGGCATGCACCGTGGGCTCTGTGATAGTCTTCGGCTGAATCAGCTTCGGTGAATAGATGATCAGGGGCGATGCGATATTTTCGTTATAGCTCTCGCCAGAATGCACGCGGTTTCCCGGGTGCTGATAAAACGCTTCGCCATGGTCGCCGACAATGACGACGATCGTGTTTTCGAGCCGGCCCGATGCCTGAAGGCTTTCGATAATCTGTTGTATCAGCTGGTCTTGTGCGAAAAGGTTGTTCACGTAGCGGTCGCGCGACGATGCCGGCTGAATAATACGGTGCCTTGGCCCGATGTCTGGGTATGGCCAGTGCCCGACGAAGGTGTAATAGACGCCGACAAAGGGCTCGCGTGTCTTATTCAGGCGCGCATTAAAATGTGCGACGGTTTCGAATTCATCGCGTGCGGGCGTGGGGCCTGCCCGATACTCTGTCAGCTGTTTCAATTTATTGTAGTCTTCAAGATCGGTGAAACCGCGATTCTTAAACCACGCGCGGGGAAAATACCAGTTGAGATCTGCCGGCGTCACGAGAAAACCCGTGTAGGCTTTTCCCAGAAGGTCGAGCAGATGTGGTACCTGCAGGTCGTTTTCCATCGAGAAAAACCGTGTTTCGGGGCTCTCATACAGCCCTGAAAAAATTGAAAATATCGACCGCGGCGAACTGTTGTTCGACGCAAAGTGCCGGCTGAAATAGAGCGACTTATTCGTCAGCGACCACAGATATGGCATCGGCATTTTACCGCCTGCGTATTTCTGGGTATCAAAAATATATTCGCGTGCGGTGCTCTCGAGTACTATAAAAACGACATTGGCATCGACACGCGAACGCATCGGCCGCGCTTCAGGTGAGGATTTCAAATTGTAAAAAACCGGGTCGTCTATCGAAACCGTTGCGCTGTTCGTCGCACCCGCTGCCGCCCGCCCTTTGGCTGCAGCCAGACTCTGCCAGGCATCGCCCAGCAAATACAGGTGCGGGCTCTGCACGAGCTCACGCGGCACTGCCCGGGCCGGCGTCGCCTGCGCGAGCAGCAAGAACACACCACCCATTGCAGCTGCCGAAGCGACGGCGCGCACGCCAAAGCGGCGTTCAAACGCAAGCAGCCCGGCAAATGCGAGTTGCGGCGCAACCATCGCGAGGTAATCTTTAAAGCCTAGCAGGGCAAAAAAATCCCTGAAGCTGAGTACGGTAAAAAACTCAACGAACATACCCCAGGTGAAACCGGTATTCATGGTAAAAAGAAGGTTCAGGTGTGACCCGAGCACTACCGAATGCCAGAGCAACACGCCGGCGAGCACCAACCTGCTGACGACGACCTTCGCGCGCGAAGCCTTGCCTGACCCGTCTGATAAAAAGAATGCAACAACAGCCATAATGGCTACCAGCACGACCAATAGCACAATATCGTAAGCCAGCCCCGAAACAACGGCGATGGCCGACCAGAAGCTGCGCGCAGCGCCGAGTGGCGGGGCCTCTGACGCGAACAGCGCAGCCACGAGCACCATGCGATAGATAAGACCGACGCCAAAAAACACCTGCAGAAAGGCACGAAAGCCGCGGTCTGCGAAAGGCAGCCGAAATGCCCGGGAAATACGCGAAAACATCAGGTCAAATCGGTGATGAGCAGCGTTACGTCATCAGAGAACTTTTCAGTACCTGAAAACTCCGTCACGCGCCTGTAGATTTCTCCCAGAACGAGTGCCGGGTTCTCGCCCCTGAGTTCTGCGAGCGCGGCTTCGAATCTGGGCATACCAAACTCTTCGCGTGCCGCGTTCTTTTGTTCAACGATACCGTCGGTAAACAGAATCAGCCGCGTGCCTGCCGGATACGCAATTTTCTTAAATTCGTAAGGGGCCGTGATGAAAGACCCAATGACGGTACCGGTAGCCTCGAGGGGCAAGAACGAGGCTTTGCCGCTTTGCAGCAGGCACGGTATATGACCGCCGTTCGCGAACTCGATCGTGCGTGCGTTCGGGTCAATGAGCAGCACAACACCCGTAAGATAGTGGTTCGTGGTTACCTGCTTCATCGCCTCAGAAAGTTTTTTGAGAATATCGCCGGCATTGGTACGCGAGAAATCCTGACTACCGAGCGACATTTTGCACATCGCACCGACAAGCGCGCTGGGCACGCCGTGACCTGAAATGTCGGCGATAAATATGAAAATTCTGCCGTCGGGCAATTCTGCGTAATCGTAAAGATCGCCTGAAACCTCGTGGCATGGCCGGTAGAGAGTTGCGAGCTGTAGCTTATCGATCTCAGTTGTCGTCGGCAGCATCGCCTGTTGCACCTCGGTTGCGAGCTCGAGCTCACGCGACATGGTTTCTGATTTTGCTTTAATCTCTTTCGTGCGCTCTTCAACCATGAGCTCGAGGTTCTGCGCGTAAGCCTTGAGCTCGGCATGCGCGCGTTCGAGGTCTTTCTCAAGATTCTCGAGTTTTTTGAAAATATCGAGACTGCCTCGGTTCAGGTTCAGATCTTCTTGCCTGCGAAAACGGCGTATAAAAAAGGCGAGCATCGGCACCAGCAGAAGCAAGATTCCCGATTTAAAAATCGCATGGCCTGTGACGTTCTTGGCGAAGGCTTCGGGCCGGGTGAGGCCAATATACACAACTGAGTCAAACATCATGATCAGCCAAAGGGCTATGAACATGTTGATCCACAACGGTACCCTTTTTAGCTGATTTACCAGAAACTGGAAAAGCACCACTGCGAGAAAGAGGTCGAAAATCGTGTTCATGACCGAAACAGCGATATTAAAGACACGCGGCTCAAGCACCTGATTTGTCAGCGCCCAGTCGGTTGCGGGCAGATACAGTGCCTTGGCGTTAAAGAGAAAGACCTGTGTCAGAATCAGCAGCACCTGGCAACCGATCGACACCATAATTACTTTTCGTGCTTCGTTGATACCTTCGGCAATGTAAACGAAGAGCAGCGCGGCGAAAATGACCGTGTAGACGCCCGATGAAAGGCGAAACTTGTATGCAACTTCGCCGATGGTCACGCTTGTTGAGAAATTGAGGCCACCGACAAAGAATGAAAGAAACCAGAGAAAGGCCACGTACACGAGAAATGGCTCGCGAAACCCGCGGCCGCGAAGTATCTGCAGTGGCCAGATTGGCAGCACAACGGCCACTATGCTGGCAAAAAATATCGACAGCGATGCTGCTTCCACACCGCTCATCTGCAGAGCGTGGCCACAGCGCAAAGTACAAAAGTCATGAGGGTATCTGCCCCGATCTCCATTCTGCTTGACGCGATTTGCCAGACCTGAACCTTGCAGACCGTGGCAAAAATCGCGAAACCCGATGAACGCACCCGCCAGTCAGCCGAATGGCTGGCGCGCAACTTAAAATTTCTGCCCGATTCGCTTTTTGATATACTGGCTTCTTACTTTCGTCTCGAAGTCGAGGGCATCGAAAACCTGCCGGACAAAGGCCGCGGCAGAATGCTCGTGGTGCCCAACCACTCGAATGCAATTGGCTTTGATGCATTCATGATGGTGATGGCGCTCAAAAAATTCACACGACGGGTGCCCCGGGTGATGGGCCATAACTTCTGGTTCAGCAACGGTTTCTCGGCAGCGTTCAGCCGCCGCTGGGGTGTTTTTCCGGCTGACCTGAAAGAAGGCTTAAATAACCTGCGCGACGGCCATATCGTTGTGATCTTTCCCGAAGGTGCAGAAGGTAACTTTAAGGTTTCGTCGAGCATGTACAAAATGGTCGATTTTAACCCAGGCTTTGTACCGCTTGCCATTATGCAGCAGGCGCCGGTCGTACCCGCTGCGATCATCGGTGCTGAAGAGAGCAATATCAACCTCGCGAAAATCGACTGGTTCAAAGACCTGATTGGCGCGAGTATTCCGGTGCCGCTGAATTTTATTCCATTTCCCGCAAAGTGGAAAATAAAATTCTTGAGCCCCATTGATTTCAGCAAGTACAACAAGAAAGACATTAAAGATGCGCGCTTCGTCAAAGAAATCAATCAGAACATCCGTTACCGCATTCAGCACGAGCTGAACAGTGAAGTCACAAAACGCAACATCGCGTTTCGCTAAAAATATCCCGAGGTTAACCGTGAACGAATCGAGCCCTGAAATGACCGTCACCGAAGAGAAGAAGCTGAATGCATTGCACCAGCGCCTCTCACGCATACGCAACACACGGGTGGGCGATGTGATGAAGCGCGACGTGATCACGCTCGATGCCAACGATCTGCTCGCGACGGCCGCGAGAACCCTGATCGAAAACAAAATTCACGGCGTGATCGTCATGAAAGACGGTAAGCCCTGGTCGGTCTTGAGCGCTTTCGATCTGTTGCACAAAAGTTACGTTGAAAGTTTTTCTGACAAAATGGATTACCTGCGCTCTTCGTTATCGAGCCTCATCGAAAAACCGCTGTTACATTCGCTGAAGCCTACAGATTCGCTCGATTCAGCCGCGCGTCTTTTTACCGCCTACGGCCAGCGCACGATACCCGTCATCGAAGGTGACACACTCGTCGGCGTTATCGCGATCGCCGATCTGATTCGTTCTTACGGCCGGCTCGTTGGCGAAACCGGCATCTGATCACGCTTATGTACCAACCGATACCACCGCTCATCGGCCGAGACGATCTCGAAAAGCGCATCGCTGAACTCGGGCGCCAGATCACGGCAGACTATGCCGGGCAAGGCCATCTGCGTGTCATCGGTGCCCTGCGCGGCTGCTTTGTCTTCATGGCTGACCTCATTCGTGCAATTGAAATGCCCGTAAAGGTTGACTTCATGGAAATTTCGAGTTACGGCAGCTCGACGACATCATCGGGAAACATTAAGATTCTCAAAGATCTGAGTGA
Organism: Spirochaetota bacterium; assembly: GCA_029561505.1. Taxonomy (GTDB): domain Bacteria; phylum Spirochaetota; class Leptospiria; order Turneriellales; family Turneriellaceae; genus Turneriella. The sequence goes on from JAKQXK010000375.1 coordinate 8,692, forward strand.
CGACGTGCATGGCGAGCACGTCGTCATCGCCGAAGATATTATCGACACCGGCCTGACGCTGCAGAGCATGATCGACCTCTTAAAGGGCCGCGGGGTAGCCTCTGTCGAAGTGGCGACGCTGCTCATTAAGCCCAAGAACGTCGCGCTGCAGCGTAAGCTCATCTACCCCGTGAAATACCGTGCGTTCGAGGTGACTGATGAATTTGTCGTCGGCATGGGCATGGACTACAAAGGTTATATGCGTAACCTGCCCTACATCGCGCAGGTAACCGACGCGCAGCAACTAAAACTTTTTGACGTTGAACAATAACGCACGCATTCTCTGCATCGACTTCGGTCTGAAGTTTATCGGTTTCGCCGTGGCAGACTACCCGGGTATCACAGCGCGTGCGCTTGAAACTCTGCGAACCGACAAGACAGACGTGCTCGCGGCAATCGAGCAGATCATCGCAAGAGAGAACGTCACAGGGCTTCTGCTCGGTTTTCCTTATTCTGATACAGAGGGGGATATACACCGTAATATCCATGCTTTTCGCGAAAAGCTGGCGGCGCGCTTTCCCGGCCTGCCGCTCGAATATGTCGACGAGTCTTACAGCAGCGCAGAAGCAGACGAACTCGCCGCCGAAACGGGAATCGGCAAAAACCGCAAAAAACGCAGTCAGGATTCTCACGCGGCGAAAATTGTGCTGCTGCGTTATTTGTCGCGGTGACGTTTGACACGTGAGTCTTTGCGGCAGAGCCCGCAAACACTCAAGCGAAACAACGCCCGTCAGCGGTTTTCGTTTACATGGCGTAGCGAATGCCTGCCCCGGTGGTGGTGCCAACGAAGACTTTTGAGATACTCAATCTGCCCCAGTACCACACCCGCCACCACAACGGTCGCCGGTTCAGAAATATCTGGGGGCCTCACGCAGATTCTGACGCCGCGCGTTTTGACGCTGAGAGCAGCGACATCAGGCATCGTGCTCTGGACGTTGCCTCGTGGCTGTTTCGAAAAGGCATCGGCGGTACCAAAGAAGGTAAACTGCCTTCAGTTATTACCCTGACGAAACAAGAGCTCGCCGAACCCGGCGATCTGCCGCGCGCCGTCTGGCTTGGCCATGCGGCTGTGCTCATTCAACAGGGTGGTCTGAATATTATCACTGACCCCGTTTTTGGCGAGCGTGTGTCGCCCGTAAAATTTGCCGGCCCGCGCCGCTTGTGTGGCCGCGCGGCCGAAACGGCCGATCTGCCGCGCATCGACGCGGTTGTGCTCTCGCACAACCACTACGACCACGCAGAAGCAGACACTCTGAAGTTTATCGCCTTGCGTGATAACCCCGAAGTCTTTGTGCCTTTGCGGGTCGCACCGCTGATGCGTTCGTTAGGGCTTGAACGCGTGCACGAGCTCGACTGGTGGCAGGCCGCTCAGACCGAAGCTTATACTGTCACCTGCCTGCCCGCCAAACATTTCTCGGGGCGCA
>JAKQXK010000379.1 GCA_029561505.1 Spirochaetota bacterium
GCGTCGGTGCTGTGTCCGTTTTTTTTCAGAAAATCGTGCCGCAGCATGACGAAAGATTTTAGTTTCTCAGCGGCGACAGCGGCGGTTGTGTTAGGCTCTGCTGCGAGGTGATCGGGGGGAGAGCAACTGTAAAGATGCACGATGAACCCCAGCTCGCGGTTGAGCCGCTGTTCACGCACGATATTATGGCGCAGGCGCATCGCCTCGATACGCGTCAGATTATGCAGCAACAACGGATATTGCCTGAGCAGAGGTGCAAGGTCTTTTTTCGTGATACCCGCAAGGTGTGCGTCGGTAACGGCTCTCACCTGCCCAGAATGCCGTTCGCCGGTAAGCATTGCGACCTCACCGACAATGTCACCTGCGAGCAGCGAGGCGATGCGAACGGGCTGATTGCTGCCCGTCACCTTTTCTACGCGCAGTTTGCCATCGACGACAAAATACATCATGCGGCTGTGTTGGTCTGCCCGAAACAGAAAATCACCTTTTTGCAGGTGGTGTGCTTTAAAGTGCTTCAGCACCCGGCCGAGCTGATGGTCGCCAAGCGAACGAAAAAGTGCGCTGTGGCGCGCGATACCAATTAGCTTCTTCTGCGTCACGGGTTTTTCAGCAGCGCGCGGTATTTAGCCCGGTCACTCAAGAGCACGCGCACGTAGTGATAGGTTTCCTGAAAAGGAATTTGTTCAACGAAGACCGCTTCGTCGCCGTCGAACTTCTTTTTCCATTGAACATAACGACCGGGGCCTGCGTTGTAGGCGATCGCCAGGCCGACAAAATCTGCCGAATAGTGGTCTTTGATGTCCCGCATAAAGGCGGTGCCGAGGCGAATGTTGTCTTCGGGCTGCAGCAGGTTGTAACGTGCAAGCCCCTCTTTCGACGCGACGAGCTTTGCCGTCGAGGGCAGAAGCTGCATGAGCCCCAGAGCGTTGGCGCGACTGATTGCCCCGGCAAAAAACTGCGACTCTTGCCGAATGAGCGCCATCACCTCTGAGACTTCGATACGGTTTTTGGCTGAGTACTTTTCGACGTGTGCAGTGTAGGTCATGGGGTAGAGCAGCTGCCGCATTTCAAGGGGGATCTCATAAATAAACGGTCTGAGCTTCTGTTCGCGCAGCCATTGTTTCACGCCAAACAGGGCAATATCGCTTTTGCCCGCAACCTGGCCCACGACCACGAGATTCTCGTAGACAAGCAGCTTTTCAGGGTTGCGTAACAATTCGCGCGCCTCGTCACGGCTATCAGCTGCAAAAAGTAATGCAGCCGTCACAAGGGCACCGTCGAGCTTCTTCTGCCGCTTGAGCGTGCGTGCCGCGAAACTTGTGAACGCACCGGTTACCTCGATATTCCGGGCAAGCGCGAGGTCTGCATGAAACAGCGCGCTTGTGAGCAGCGTCGCTCTGTCGCCCCCGGCTGCGAGACCAGCTGCGATCTGCTTCTGCAGAACCAGAGGATTTTCAATCAGACGGTAGAAGTAATAGTCGTCAGCGTATTGTGTCGCGATTTCAGTCAGCAGCATCTTCACACTGTCAGCGTCGCCCGCAGCATCAAAATGCCGTGCCAGAAAATAGCGTGCGCCCGCCCCCAGAGACTTGCCGGCCGTAATACGGCGCAGCTCTTCAAGACAGGCTATATCCACCTCGCTGCGGTGCTGAGACCTGTCTGGCAGGCAAGACCTCAGGTATACGCGCTCGGCCAGTGTCGACTCTGCATCAAAAGATGCGATGTATCCGCCGGCGAGACGGCGCATCGCGACAGAATAATCAGAAGAACGCTGCGCCAACCTCAACTGGCACTGCAGTTTTGTTTTGGTGTCGGGCGCGGTGCTGAAAAATTGCCGAACAAGCGCGAATTGCTTCTTCTTTATCAGGCGTTCGCAGACATCGAGCGCTGCTTTTTCATTCTCGTCTTCGAAAAAACCAGCGCCCGCCGAGGCAAGAAGCAGCTTAGTTGCTCGGGCATCGCCCTTGTCGAGCATGAGGCGTGCGCCGTAGTGCACAAACAGGCGCAGATCGCTATCGCCATGTTGAATGCCGACCAGGCTCTGAAAGAGTTTGGCCGCGCTTGCTTTGTCTTTGGCGACGCGCAGCGCCTCCATAAGGCGAATGCGCACCGCAACCGGGTTCTGCGTATAGATTGCCTGACCCAGAAGATTGCGAATATGCAGGCCGTTTTGCGCGAAGGCAAAATCAGCTTCGGGGTGTTCAAGCCCCATAATCGCCGTTGCGAGCGCGGTGCGTTTATCACCTGCCCGATCAAAGGCGTCGGCAGCAAGGTAGAGCGACTCGCCATCTTTGAATTTTTCGAGATGCTGGCGAAAGTGCTGAGCCGCCTCGGCAGCCTGGCCGCTCAGCTGCAACAAACGGCCCTTGAGCAAAGACGTTTTGCGCTGCAGGCTCTCGGGCGGGTCGCTCAGATGCCGCAATATGCCAAGCGCGTCTGCGATTTGATTGTCACGCAGCGCCCCGTCGGCGAGGTGAAAAACCGCATAATCAAACAGCTTAGAGCGGTCAGAAGCGCCAAGAGCAGAGATTGAAGTTTCGATGCAGTTTGCGTCAGAACACGTCGGGGCCTTGCCGGCCTCCCGAAAAGCACTCGCGAGATAAGCCTGCTGGCGCGCCTGCTTTTCGGCAGGCGCTTTCAGTTTCTGCGCCCGCGCATATTCGGTGAGGTAACTTGAACCTTTGGCCGAGCCAATACCAGCATAAGTCGCGAGAAGATCTTCTTGCGCCGACCGCGGCCCGCAACAAACCAGCAAATAGCAGCTGCCGGCAAAAAGAATGCCCCTGGAGAACATAACGTGAAAGGGATGTAAGCTTTACAGCACGTCAATCAGTTGTAGCCGCACGCATGCTGCAAGATAATCTGCAACAGGTAAGAAAGCCGCTCGTGATCGCGGCGGGCGCGCTGCTGGCGCTGCTTTTGATAGGCGGGGGAGCCATGTACCTTAGCCTGCGCTCGGTGAGCGACGGTTCGAGGCATACCGACTTTGCTGTCAAAGCCGGCGCCAACCTCGCGAATGTTTCGGCGCGGCTCGCTGAAGCGAACCTGATCAACAGCGAAATGTTTTTTAAACTCTATATGCGAATCACGGGTAAAGCCGGGCGGATTAAATTCGGTGTCTATGACCTGAACGACGGCATGTCGGCGGCCAAAATTGCGCAGGCGATTACGAGCGGCAAAACCAAGACTATCAGCATCACCATCGCCGAAGGCCTGCATAACCGCCAGATCGCAGACCTGTTTGTCGAAAAGAAGTTTTTTGCCTCACGCGACGAGTTTCTGCAGTTTGCGGCGAAAAAAACGATTCTCGACAAATACAAAATACCGGCGCAGTCGACCGAAGGGTACCTTTTTCCCGACACGTATTTTTTACCGCAGGGTTACCCCAAAGATAAGATCATTGAGCACATGATAGAACACTTCTTCGAAAAGGCCAAAGAAGTGAAAAACTTTCCGACTGAACCCCGCAAGATACACGAGACCGTCATTCTCGCGAGCATTGTCGAGCGCGAAGCGAAACTCAAAGAAGAACGCCCGCTGATAGCCGCGGTGTTTCACAACCGCCTGCGCGACAGCGAACCCCTCGAATCATGCGCGACGGTGCAATATCTTTTTGAAAAGCCAAAAGCCCGCCTGTTCTACAAAGACCTCGAGGTCGAGTCACCATACAACACGTACAAAGTGCGCGGCCTGCCCCCAGGGCCCATCGGCTCGCCCGGCATCGCAGCCATCAACGCGACGGTTAACCCCGAAAAGACAGATTACAAGTTCTTCGTCTTAAAGGGCGACGACGCGCACCATTTTTCGAAAGACTTCAAAGAGCACAACGCAGCGAAAAAAAAATACATAGGTCCGTAGTGCGTCACCCTTCGACGAGCTCAGGGTGACAAGCGGCCTTGTCATGGTGCGACGGAGTCTCTGCTTGAAGAGCTTGTCGGACTATGACACAATCATTGGGCCTTATGACCAGCCATCGCCCGCAGATAACTCAGAATATCCTCAATCTGCTTATCGCTTAAATGTTCATACGGTGGCATCTTTGACCGTGCACGAAACTGCGAAGCGTTGCGAATAAATTTCTTCAGCGTCGCTGCATCGCGGTATTGGGTCACGTTCTGCGGTACGTTGAGTTCGGGCCCGATATCGCCACCCTGCAGGTTGAGTGAATGGCACTTCAGGCATTCTTTTCTGAAGAGCGAAAACCCTGCGGCAACTGAAATGTCTTTTTGCATCCCCTCGAAATAGAGCGCGGGAAACATCGCCCTGAAATTGACGAGTTCGATTGCGATAACTTCATAGGGCCATGAGAGCGTTTGAAAACCTGCCGGGTCGGTCGCCACGGCGTAAAACGGCTCGGGTGAGAGTTCGGCTTTGCCCTGGGGTATTTTCGACCTGAAAACTTCGGAACCTTCACCGAAGGCCAATGCGAAGCTGTCGAGCTTGCCCGCTTCAAAATCGGCGCGGCTGACATGCGCAAGATAACCATCGGCGCAGCGAAAAATGAACTCGTCGTATGCCGAAAATTCTGCCGCGAAACGCGCGAGCATCTTCGCTAGCGGCAGCGCCCGGTAGGTGACGCGACGTTTGAGGTAATAGTCGTCAACTGTAACGTCGCTCGCACCGAATGTGGTGATCAGTTCGCTCAGGGGGATTTTTCTCTCTAACGTGGCGGTCTTGACAGTGAGCACCTTTTCGCTGCGCTTACATGCGACGGCACAGCACGACAAGGCCGCGATGAGCAACAATGCAGATTTCATCA
>JAKQXK010000283.1 GCA_029561505.1 Spirochaetota bacterium
CCCCCCTCGGGAGTTTAAAGGAAAATCAGGTGAATTGCAGCGCTGACCGCTGCCGGTATTCGCGCAACAGCCAAAGCATCTGCGCAACCGTGACAACGGCGAAAACTGCGACTACGGTCAGCATGAGTTCGCGCTTTAATACGCTCGATACCGCGACGACGAGTAAGAGAAACAACGGCAGGCGTACCATTTCGACTACGAGCCCCCATTTTTTCCGCATCATCAATCCGCCGGTGGCCGTAAGGCCGATAATTGCCGGAACTGCCAGTATCGCCTGCTGAATCAACGGCAAATCTTTGGTCTGTTGCATGATCAGAAATACCGGGAGAGTTACCGCAAACACCAGACCTGCGTAGAGCTTTAGCGAAGTCAGGTTCTCTGCATCATATTTTTTGTAACCATGCGGATTGATTTCTGGTATGGTAGCCTTGCCCCCAAGGTAGTCGGGTTTCCACCCTGGACCCTTAAACCATACTTTCAGCTTATCGAGGCCACGGCATTGGCGCGACAGTTGAATCAGGTGCCACCAATAATGCAGCTGCGCCCATACCGGGTTAAACGTCGTCAATGGCTTCACTGTGCCATAATAAGGCTCTTCTTCTTCAACTTGAAACGTACCGAACATTTTATCCCAGATAATCAGCATGCCCGCGTGGTTCTTATCGATATACTTGGGGTTCACGCCGTGGTGCACGCGGTGGTGCGAAGGCGTATTCATGAAATGTTCAAGAAAACCGAGTTTATTCACAAGGCGCGTATGAATAAAGAACTGGTAGAGCGTATTGATCTGCGAACAGACCATAAACTGAAGGGGCGAAAAGCCCACCAGCGCCATCGGCAGGTAATAAGGGAACGAGAACAGTCTCTGAAAGGCCCCCTGCCGAAGCGCAACGGAAAGATTGTATTCCTGGCTTGAGTGGTGCGCCTCGTGCGACCCCCATATCACAGCAATATTGTGCGAATTTCGGTGAAACCAGTAATAGATGAAGTCGACAAGCAGAAACACGGCAATCCAGGTCACGATATTGATGGGGATTCCATATGCCTGGCCGGGCACCGCATTCTGCGGCTTGTGTATCGCGTCGAAGATCAGAATATAGACCCCGAAGAGCAGCACCTTGGTAAAGACACCCACGAGCTCTTGCAGCATGCCGGCGCTCAGATCTGACACGGAATCATTGAAGCGGTAGACCTTGCGTTTCATCAGCAGCGACGCGACGATCTCTATCGCAATCGAGATAAAAAACACCGGCACGGCCAGTGCGATCAGATTTGCAAATTTTGTGTTATCACCCATTGTTTTACCTTCTCTTGCCGGACTTACGTGAAGTCGGCTTTGTGGCGGCGACCTTTTTTTTGGGCTTGCGGGTCTTCTTGGGCGCGGCGGCTGGTTTTGCGGCCTTTTTGGCCTTTTTCACCGCTGCTGCCGCCGATTTTCGCAACGGTTTCGCCCTGCCAGTTGCCACGCGCGGCGCTGGCTTTTTCGCGCGCTGCTTCGAACCGGATTTTTCGCCAGCGGCAAAATAGCGCTGCATGGGGTTGGCGTAGTATTCAACCCAGCCGGCCTGATACTGCACCGCCTGCCCTGAGGGTATATCTTTATGCTCGAGTTCTATTTCGGTAATGCCCTGGTTCTCGACGAGTTGAATGGATAATACCGAATCAGGGGCATCTTCGGGAAATTCAGAAGAACGCCAGCTCTGCACGATCTTTTTATTAGGTATAAGCAACAGATTCTTGCCAGTGATATAGCCACTCCACGCGGTGAAGGCGCCGCCTATCTCACGCGAGGCGGTTGCGCGCTCACCGGTCATAGCTGAATGCCGTGCAGAATCGAGCCAGGCATCGTAGATATCTTTGGCTGCTGCGTGCAGCGAAAACCTTAGGGTAATCGATTCAGACATGGCCTGCCGTAGCAGGTATCACATGCCGCCGCAATCAAAAAACCAAAAACCGGCAGCTTGACCCGGCGGCTGCCGAAGCCTGCGGCCCCATTCACGCAATTTCGGGTCTATACAGTCTCTTGAATTTCGCGCCGCATCGGATAGCCCCGACCGGCAAGATAATCTTTTAATTCAGGTATCTTGAGTTCGTTGAAATGAAAGAGCGATGCCGCCAGCGCGGCGCGCGCGCCCGCATCGAAAGCTTCGGCGAAGTGCCGCATTTCGCCGGCACCACCCGACGCGATCACGGGAATCGAAAGCGCCGCTGTTATTTCGCGCGTGATCTTCAGGTCAAAACCCGTACGCGCCCCGTCGGTATCCATCGATGTGAGCAGAATCTCGCCGGCACCCCGCCGTTCAGCCTCGAGTGCCCATTCAATCGCTGCCCTGCCGGTCGGTGTGCGACCACCGTTAAGGTAAACCTCATGGTAAGTACCGTTAAATTTAACGTCAATGGCGCAGACGATACACTGGCTGCCAAAATGTTCTGCACCTTGCGTCAGTATTTCGGGCTTTTGAAACGCGGCTGTATTGACCGAAATTTTATCTGCGCCTTCGGCAAGAATTTGCTGCATATCTTCGAGATTACGAATTCCCCCGCCGACGCAGAATGGGATAAATACGTGTTCTGCAACATGCTTCACCAGATCGAGAATGATCGCACGTTTGTCTGACGACGCAGTAATATCGAGAAACACCAGCTCGTCAGCCCCAGCCTGATCGTAGGCGCGTGCACATTCAACGGCATCACCCGCA
>JAKQXK010000411.1 GCA_029561505.1 Spirochaetota bacterium
CGTTTTGAAACTGCTCTACAATGACCAGGGGCAGAACATCTATGCGTATCTGACCCATGACAAGCGCATGTTCCATAAGAAATATCTTGATCGTTTTGAGAATGTTCTGGGGTCAGGGTTTGCCTATATCGACATCGCCAACGCATCGTTTATCGACAACTACCAGCAGAAAATCAAAGGCAGCGAAAAGAACGAAGAAGGCGAATTTACCATTATTGAAAACCTGCCACTCGATAAAGGGCATTACGGTAAGCTGCTGGTTCTCGTAGACCCCAAGAAAGACAACCGGGTTCGGCGCATTGATTATTATGATTCGGCGATGGTGCTCATGAAAACACTGGTGCTGACGTACGGCAATATTTCGGTGCGCGAAGAGAAGAACATGACGAGGCAGATAGAATACCCCATTCGCTGGGACATGGCCGACGTCAGCCGGGGCACTGTCAGTACGCTTGAATTCTTCTCGGTAGACAAAACGGCACGCCTCGACGCATCGCTCTTCAAAAAAGAAAATATCGAAAAATAGCCGTGAATGAATCTGCCGCCAAGTCGCTGCGCAGCCTGCAGAAAGACCATGCGCTGATTCTGCTTCACGAACAAGAGCTTGAAACTTTACGCGCACAAGGTGCGCTCGCAATGCCTGAACGGCACCGCGAGCATTTCGTCAAAGTTATGCGCCGCGCAGGCGCCTGGCAGGCACTCGTCAGCGACGGCCGCGGCGATCTCTGCACGGTGACAGTCGAAAAATCGGTCATGCATATACATTCTGCAACTCAGCCTGCGCCGCCCGCGCATGCCCGCGCGACAGTCACACTTATTCAGTCGTGGATCAAACCAAAACCGCTCGCGCTGGTTTTGCAGAAGGCGGCAGAATTCGGCGTTACCCATATTCAACTCATAGAAACCGAACGCTCGCAGGCAGCTCACGAGAAGCCGGCGCGTCTCGACGCGATTGTCGAAAATGCCTGCATGCAGGCTTATAATCCTTTCAAGCCCCAGATATCGACGCGTTCGTTTGACGACAGCCTGCAGCATTCTGAGCGGATTATGGCATTTGGTGACCTCGACGCGCATGGTACTTTGACAGACTTTCTGCCCGCAAAAATGCAACATCGGGGCTTTTTTAACGGCCCAGAAGGGGGTTTTTCGCGCGCTGAAGTCGAAAAACTCAGAGAAAGCGCGCAAGGGGTCTTACTTTCTGAAAATGTTTTGCGCTCTGAAACGGCCGCAATATTTGCCTTAGGTTATCTGTGTCTCAGACCATGACAGTAAACGGCGAAAATATCCCTTTGCACACAATCGGCGGTGAGCAAACGCTTGCGGGGCTTATTGCCCACATGAAGCTCTCGCCAAAACGGATCGCCGTTGAGCGCAATGGTCACCTTGTGGGCAGCAGCGCGTTTGCGACAACCCAGCTGGCAGACACTGACGTGCTTGAACTGATTCATTATGTGGGGGGTGGCTGATGCCCCCTATAGCTCAGCTTTTTGAACAGGCCGGAGATCTCTTGATCACGGTGCCGAGCGCATTGACGGTTCTGCTCTCGCGCGAGTGGTTCTGCGCGCGTATGGCGGGCGACAGCGAATCGAACCCGATCTCTGATTTTTCGCTGATCTCGTTCGCGTCGCTGTCGCTGAACGGCATTGCGCCCGGTGGTCTGCTGCGCGACCGTGCAATGCCCCTCTTGCGCTTTATGCACGGGCAGCTGTGGCTGATTATACTTCTGACGATCGGTATCGCATACGCGGCGATCAAAGGCCCTGTACCCGAGAGTTTTTCTGCCCGCTTTTCAGCGGCCTTCTTGAAACAGTCATGGGCACTCTTCTTGATCAACTGGATTCCATTACCGCCGTTTGACGCTGCGTCAGTCTACTTTGCACCGTTTATGCAATGGAAAATGTTTGACCTGCTCAATGGCATGCTGGGCATTCTGGTGCTGGTTGCCTTTAGTTATGGCTTTTGGCGGTCTGACACATTGACGGGTAATTTTCTGGTTCATTGGTTGAAAATAGCATGATCACGCAAGACAATATACCACGCCGGGTGCTGAGCGGCATGCAGGCAACGGGCGAGTTGCACCTGGGCCACTTTCTCGGAGTGCTCACCAACTTCGCGAAACTGCAACATGAGGCCGAATGTTTCTTTATGGTAGCGAACCTGCATTCGCTGACGGCGTTTTATCCTAATTATGCAGATGCGCACCGCTTCATTGCACCGATGGTTTCTGACTGGCTGGCGGCTGGCATCGATCCGCAAAAGGCGACCATCTTCGTGCAATCTGACGTACCTGAACACAGCGAACTCGCACAGCTTCTCGCCATGTTCACCCCCGTCTCATGGCTTGAACGGAACCCGACGTACAAAGACAAACAGGCCAACACAGAAAAAGACCTCGATTCATTCGGCTTTCTGGGTTACCCGGTGCTGCAGGCAGCAGATATTGTTCTTTATAACGCTACGCATGTGCCGATTGGTGAAGACCAGCTGCCCCACCTCGAACTCACGCGCGAAATCGCCAGGCGATTTAACCACTATTACCGCGCAGGCGCTGCTGACGTGCTGACGGTTCCGCAGGCGATCTTGTCGTCGTTTCCCAAAGTGCCAGGGCTCGACGGGCGCAAGATGAGCAAGAGTTACAATAATTCGCTGCTGCTGGCAGAAGGCGCCGAGTCGCTGACGAAAAAA
>JAKQXK010000034.1 GCA_029561505.1 Spirochaetota bacterium
ATCGCTTTACGACGGCTCAACGGCCCTGGTCGAAGCGGTGCGCATGGCGATGCGCCAGAAGAATCTGGGTGAAGCGCGCATCTATTTCTCGTCGGGCGTAAACCCGCGCTACGAACAGGTATTTCAGAGCTACTTTCTCGACGCAGAGGGCAAACGTTTTGCCGAAACCATTCGTTTAGGTCACGACGCGCAGAGCGGAGTGACCGCATGGCCCACCGAAAGCGCCGATATCATTGTGGTTCAAAATCCTCATTATCTGGGTATTGCCGAGCCTGTGCAGAATCTGGCGACTCTGTACCCCGAAGCGACCGTGATTTATCTCACGACCGAAGTTTTGTCGACCGTCATTCTCGAAAGCCCGGCGGCATGGGGCGCTGAAATTGTCTGCGGTGAAGCGCAGTCACTTGGCCTGCCGGTGCACTTTTCAGGCCCGGGCCTTGGGTTTATCGCGGCGACGAAAGACTACCTGCGCAACATGCCGGGTCGCCTCGTAGGCAAGACAACCGCCAAAGATGCGTTTGGCCGCGACACCGACGCGTTTGTCATCACGCTGGCCACACGCGAGCAGCACATACGCCGCGAGAAAGCCACAAGCAACATCTGCAGCAACCAGACGCTTATGGCGGTGCGCGCTGCCATTTTTATGTCATCGCTCGGTTGGCAGGGAATGCAAAAACTCGTCGCACGCTCGATGGAAAAAGCGCACGCCTTTGCGACAGAACTCAGGGCGAAAGCCCCGGGCGCACTGCTTTTTCCCGATGGAACGGTTTTTCATGAAGTCGCGTGGCGTTCTGATAAGCTCGATGCCGTGATTCAACGCTGCGTTGCGCAGGGTTTCTACCCCGGTGTGCGTCTCGACAGCACGACAATGCTCTCGTATTTTCACGATGATTTCAGCGATGCAATGCTGAACTTTCTGAGCGCCGAATTGCTTTAGAAACTGGCGGGCCTGCGCACCACGCCGGCCTGAAAAACGTCTGTAAGGTTTGTGAAATTCAATCGACAAACCATTGGGCGGTGCAGGCTGCACCTGCACTGAGGAGCTTTAAATGGCAAACTACTTTGAATCAGAAGATCTGAAAAAATTTGGCAATATCGGCCGGGTAAACAAAGAACTCGCAGATAAATTTTTTGAATATTACAACTCGACGATGAAGGCAGGCGCCCTCTCAGAGCGCGAAAAGGCCCTGATTGCGCTTGCCGTTGCGCATGCGCAGAAATGCCCCTACTGCATCGACGCTTACACGAATACGTGCCTGGAAAAAGGCGCCGACGAGGCGCAGATGGCAGAAGCGGTGCACGTTGCCGCGGCCATGCAGGCTGGCATAACGCTTGTGCACAGCGTACAGATGATGAACCATATCGACGCCGTCAGCGTATGAAGCTATCGACTGCAGAACAGCTGCATATTCTCGGTGCGGCCGCAGAAACATTCAGTGAAAAAGCAGGCGCTGCGGGTTCGCGTTTTCTAAAGCCCGGGTCGATCGCAACTTTTCAGATCAATCTCGGCCGTTGGTGCAATCAGGCTTGCCGCCATTGTCACGTCGACGCATCGCCGGTGCGCACCGAAGTGATGGATGACAGAATTTTCGACAAATGCCTTGCCATCATTAAAGGGCATGCATCGATCAAGACGGTCGACATTACCGGGGGTGCACCCGAGGGCCACAGTCGTTTTCGCGAACTCGTGAGCGCGGCGCGCACCGCTGGCAAACACGTCATCGACAGGTGCAATCTGACGATATTGCGCGAACCGGGTTATGAAGACCTGGCAGAGTTTCTCGCAGAACATGAAGTCGAGATAGTTGCGTCTTTGCCGCATTTTGCCGAATCGCGCACCGATGCGCAGCGCGGCGCAGGCGTTTTCAGTAAATCGATCGCTGCCCTCAAGCAGCTGAACGCGCTGGGTTACGGTAAAAAGCTGGCGCTGAATCTCGTTTATAACCCGACCGGCATTTTTCTGAGCGGAGACCAGAGTCAGCTCGAACGCGAATTTCGCGAGAAGTTGCTCGCAGATCACGGGGTGGTATTCAACAATCTGTTTTGCATCAACAACATGCCAATTAACCGGTTTCTGTTCGCCCTTGAAAAAGGCGGAAAAACCAGCACGTATGTGACAACCCTCGTGAACGCGTACAATCCGCAGACTTTACCGGGGCTGATGTGCCGTTCGCAGATTTCTGTGGGTTATGACGGCCAGGTTTATGACTGCGACTTTAACCAGATGCTCGAAATGACCGCAGAAGGCACGCAGCACATCGATAACTTCGACGAAGAACGTTTTCTGCGCCGTACTATTCGCACGGCAAACCACTGTTATGGCTGCACAGCGGGTTCGGGTTCAAGCTGTGGCGGGGCCGTCGCGTGAGGCCTGCACGCGTTGTGATAATCGGCAACGGCATCGCGGGCATCACCGCGGCGCTCGAGCTGCGCGCCGAATCGAAAGACGCGCACATCACCGTCGTCTCCGATGAGACCGAACTTTTTTATTCGCGCACTGCGCTGATGTACGTCTATATGCGCGAACTGCAATTTGCCGATACGGTGG
>JAKQXK010000425.1 GCA_029561505.1 Spirochaetota bacterium
CCCAGGTTTTCTTTCAACTTTGCGATAGCTGCAGCGATTTTTTCTGCTTTCTGCTGTTCATCGCTGACTTTTTCCGCTTCAGCGAAAATCGCCTTGGCTTCGGTCGCTTTTGCGTTTAAGAGGTCTTTCAGCGCAGGATACTGCGTAACCGCTTCGTCGAGTTCTTTCAGGTTCTGCGTCCACTGGCTGGTTTGGCCAGAAACGCTTTTTTTGCAGGCGCCGGCTGCGATAGCCACGCAGACAGCAAGTATTAGCATCTTTTTCATGTATTCTCCTTACTTTTGAAAATCAGAGCACGAAATATGAAATCACCCGCACATGTCTACCGTTATCAAATGCAGACGGAACTTTTCGCAATCCTCATGATCTGTGAGGCAAAATTCAGCGCTGGTCAGTTGACGAGAATTCGCTGCAGACGATTACCAAGATGCGACATGATTTCGTATGAAAAACTCTGCGAGAGGTCACCCCAGTATTCAAGAGAAGGTACGCCAGAGCCGAGCAGTGTGATCGGTTCAAAGCCGTTGGGCGCCCCGAGAATGATCTGGTCCATCGTTACGCGACCACGCAGCGGATGCCGACCAAAGGTAATCTGGTTCGAAAGCGCGCGCGGTATACCGTCTGCGTAACCAAGCGGCAGAACGGCGACGGTTTCAGACGGGTCGGTGACGTGGTAGAGCGATGAATAAGAGATGCCATCACCGCGCCTGAGCGTGCGCACGCTGACAGGGGTAGCCACGAGCTCAAGCGCCGGCTTGAAGCCAAACCTGTCGTTAAATTGCAGGCGGTCGCTCTCACTCTGATAGTAACCATAGAACAGAATTCCCGGGCGAATCATGTCATGGTGCGTTTCAGAAAAGAATGCAGCGCTGTACGAATTTGCCGCGTGAAATAATACTGCGTCGCGCTGAAGACCAAGCTCTTGCACGAGCAAATTCGCGATTCTGGAAAAGTTCTCATTTTGCGCGAGCGTGAAAGGTGCCGCCTCAGGCCCCGAATGTGGAAAATGCGTAAAGATGCCGTCGACGCGCAGGTTTGTCGCAGATTTAAGCGCGGCGACCAGCTCGTTTAATGATTCTTGCCGCACGCCAATGCGCCCCATGCCGAGATCGAGCTTCAGATGAACCGACACAGACTTGCCAGCGGCAGCAGCATCTAAGGCGGCGACCTGCCAAACGTCGGTGATCGAAGCCGAAATATCGTATTCAATAATGCTCGCGATGCTGCCTTTGAAGAATCCGCCGAG
Organism: Spirochaetota bacterium; assembly: GCA_029561505.1. Lineage (GTDB taxonomy): Bacteria > Spirochaetota > Leptospiria > Turneriellales > Turneriellaceae > Turneriella. Next base: position 1,247 of record JAKQXK010000425.1, read on the forward strand.
ATTCAGCACCGGCTTTTGCCAGCCCAATTTTCGCAGTTCGACCGCTTCATGACAATTTGCGACCCCGAGCATGTCAACTGCGGCATCTGTGAAAACCGGAAACAGTGTCTGCAGACCGCAACCATATGCGTTCGCCTTGACCGGCAGCAGCACCTTACTGCGCGGCGCCAGCTCGCGAAAGCGATTGAGGTTATGCCTCAGCGCCGAAGCATGTATGCGCAGCATCGGAATCGGCACCCCTTCGGGAGGCTCGCCAAAAATCGCAGTCGTTTCTTCTGTCATTGCCGCCGCATCTGAAAAAATCTGCGCAGCAACGCCGATGAATCCCAGTCTTCGCTGCGATGCCGGTAGAGCTGCGGCTTATGGTTGACGTTGGGCAGCGCCAATAATTGCCTCAGCCCCGGCGCCCGCTCTTCTTCTGCGAGAAAGTGAACCGAAGCGATGCGCGAATGCACGACGGCACCCGAGCACATCATGCAGGGTTCAAGCGTCGTGACGAGGTGGCATTCGATCAGGCGCTCGTTCTTCACAACCGATGCCGCGCGCTCAATAACGCTGAGCTCCGCATGCCGCAGCGCATTCGCCGATTGTACGATGCGATTATGGTCACGTGCAATTATTTCGTTTTTCCAGACCACAACCGCGCCGACCGGCACTTCATTCTCCGCAAATGCAAGTTCGGCCTCGGCAAAAGCGGCTGCAAGCGCCGTTCGTAAAATGGGTTCTTCGAGCATAATCTCTAATACTGGCGGCAGACAATCTGGCGCGGCAGACCCGACCAATTGCGGCAGTGAATTTGTCTCGTAAAGCGAAGCGGCTTTTCGAGACAGGCTGTTTAAACCAAGCCAATTACCCAACGGAATAAAAATGCGACAAGAGAAACGCAAAGAACTGACCCGCGAAAAAATACTCGAAGCTGCCAAGGCCGTGTTCGCGCAAAAAGGTTATGCTGGCACCAGCATTGCCGATGTGGTTAAAAAAAGCAAACTCGCGCGTGGCACTTTCTACCTGCATTTTCAAAGCGTCGAACAGGTCTTGAACGCGCTTTTGCAAGAAATTTTCATCGACATACAACGCTACCTGACAGACCTGCAGGTCGAGGCACTTGACCATAAGAACTTCAAGCGGGCGCTCAGCGATCTCGCGAAATCGCTGCTTTCCGTTTTTCAGAACCACCGCGAAACCGTCATTTTGCTGCTCACGACCATGAATTCAGAACCTAAAATTCGGGCGCAGACTGTCTGGTTTCAAGAACTCTTGCAGGCGACGATTCGTGTGATGCTCGACCGCGGTATCACCTCGGGCAGGCTCAAGAAACACGACTCTGAGCTGATGAGCTTTCTTGTCTCAGGCGGATTGCGCGAAGTTCTGTCGCAATGGCTGTTGTTCGGCCGGTATAACCGTGACATTGAAGCAAAGGTAGACGAAATGATTGCAATATATATGAATGGCGTGGAGCTTGAAGAAAAATGAAACAAACGATATTGCTTCTGACTGCCTGTATTCTGTTCTCGGCCTGCAAAGAGAAAACGGCGGCGCGTAACCGGCTCGATATTCCGCTAAACCAGAAGATTGATGCCCTGCTTAAAGAAGCAAATGCTGCGGCAGATGACAACAAAAAGGCCGCGCTCTATGGCGAGGCAGCAGAATTGCTCGTCGACAAAGGTGACCTGAAGGCAGCGATGAACGCCGCGCGGCTCGGCGAGCGCGCCAACCCAACACAAAAGCAATGCCTCACAGCAATCGCAGAAGTTCAACTGGCAGAAGGCAAAATAACTGAAGCGGCGCAGACAATCAAAGACGCGCTTCAGCGCCACCCCAACCACGGGCGAGCTCACTATGTGCACGGCAACCTGCTCGCGAGTCAGGCAAATTATTCCGCAGCTCTGAAAAGCTACGCAGCCGCTCAGAAAAACAAATTTGAAGACCACCGCCTGCTCATCAACACGGGGGCGATCAGCATGCGCGCAAAAAAATCGCGCGACGCGCTGAAAGTTTACGAACGCGCGATCAAAGAATACCCCGATCTCGCCGAGGCATACCTCGGCGCAGGCATTGCCGCGCAACAAGAGAAGAAAAAGACCGAAGCTAAAACATACTTTGAAAAGTATCTTGCGCTCGCCCCGAATTCGTCAGAGGCAGGCCA
>JAKQXK010000427.1 GCA_029561505.1 Spirochaetota bacterium
GTCTGGTAGCTGCGCACCGGGTAAATTTCCGTTGCGCCCCAATCGGCTACGAAAGAAAGTTCTTCACCGGTGTTCATCTCAAACGAGGCGACGGCTTTTCCGTCTGCTTCAGAGAGACGTACCGGTGATGACAGAGACAGCGAGCCGCTGGCCGTGACGCAGATTGCACCGTTCTCTGAAAATGCGAAACCGCCTTTTGCGCGACCATAGTCGAAGCGAGGTGCGAATATGAGCTCTGCCTGCACCTTGCCCTCAATACACTCGACGATTCTGTGTATTTCGGCCGTTGCGACGTTACGGTTCGGCACATAGGGCATAAAATCGCGCACGCGCAGTTTGCCCCCTGCCACCGCAAATTCTGTAACGAGAATATTGGTACCCGATTCATAATACTGGTGCGACGAAAAATCAGCGGTGGGTGCTATGGCGAAAAAGCCTGCTTCGCTATCCAGAATTCTTGCGAATACCGAGGCCGAATCAAAATCGGGAAAACACCCCCAGTCGATAGACCCGGTTGATGAAACGAGCAACGCTGTGCGCGTATCGCCGATAACTCCATATTCGGCGAGAGAAAGCGATCTGGTGCTGTTGAGCTTCTGTAATGTTTTTCGTGTATTATGCATCTGGTTCAATAAGCGTAAAACCCTTGTCGCAAGCTGCCCGTTTGTTACGCCGTCGCATGCAACTCATTGTCGTCTCCAATCGGTTGCCATTCGAGCTGAGCGAAGCCGGCGGCCGCACTCGCATTCGGCAGTCAACGGGCGGTGTCGCCACGGGCATCAATTCGTATATTGCCTCTCGTCGTAAAGAAACTGCGGATTTTAAATATAAATGGGTCGGCTGGCCGGGAGACGTTTCTCCCGAAAAGCTCGAGAAACATATTGCGCCCGCCGGCGAAACATTCGTGCCGGTGTTTCTGTCTCCCGATCAGATGACCAAATTCTATGACGGTTTCTGCAATAAAACCCTGTGGCCGCTTTTTCATTCTTTTCCGATGCTCACCCAGTATGACGACGAATACTGGAGGCTGTACGTTGAAGTGAATATCGAATACTGCAATCGTCTCGCAGAAATCATTCAACCCGGAGATATTATCTTCATCAATGACTATCACCTGATGCTCTTGCCGCGCCTGTTGCGTGACATATTTCCACAGAATCAGATTTGCTTTTTCTTGCATATTCCGTTTCCGCACTTTGAACTTTTTCGCCTGCTGCCGGGAAAATGGCGGGCCGACCTGTTGGCGGGGCTCGTCGCCGCCGATGTTGTGGGCTTTCACACGCATGAATACCGCGAGCACTTTCTGCACTGCGTGCGCCGAATTCTGGGCTACGAACATGCTCTCGGTGAAATTGCCGCGCAAGACCGGCTTTGCCAGGCTGAGACTTTTCCGATGGGCATCGATTTTGACCTCTATAGCGGTGAAGCGGTTTCGCACCCGTCTAATGCCGCCCCGGCGGGCCTCAGACGAATTTTATCGATCGATCGCCTCGACTATACCAAGGGAATCATTAATCGTTTAGAAGGTTTTCGGCTCTTTCTCGAGAAATACCCGGCCATGCACGGGCGAGTGCAGCTGCACGTGGTTGCCGTACCGAGCCGCATTGGCGTCGATACGTATCAAGATCTGAAGACGCAGCTTGATGAACAGATCGGTAGCATCAATGGCCGCTTTTCGAAAGCCGACTGGGCACCCATATTTTATCAGTACGTCAATCTCACCACCCGGGAGGTAATTGAACTCTATCGCGGCGCAGACATTGCGCTCGTGACGCCGCTCAGAGACGGCATGAATCTCATAGCCAAAGAATACCTGGCGGCGCGCACCGATGGCACCGGCGTGCTCATCTTGAGCGAGATGGCCGGTGCCGCCGGCGAATTGACCGGGGCTCTCATTATCAACCCCAATAGTTTCTCAGAAATTGCCGACGCGATTAAGCAGGCGCTCGAAATTCCCCGCATAGACCAGATTGAACGCAACGAGCCGATGCGCCGTTATTTGCGCGAACAGAATATCCATAACTGGATGCGGGAAATCATCGATTGCCTGAATGAAACACAACAGCG
>JAKQXK010000445.1 GCA_029561505.1 Spirochaetota bacterium
TCAATCGGCGCGTAGGCGAACTGAAAGAACGCCATCACCATCACATCGAGCAAGATGTTATCCCATGAAATCTTTTTGAGCAGAGTCATAATGCTATTACCTCTTGCATTTGGGTCGCGTTTAGCCTCAGGCATCGGGCGAGCTATCGTTTTTTCATGCGCCGGCGCTACACAACGGCGAACATCGGGTACGTGCGGTAAAAATTGAATCGTAGCTGCCGCAGTTGTGCGTTGATATATTCGCCGATCTCGCCGACGAGCTTTGCGCCTGCTTCGCTGGTGCTGAAAAAATGAAACCCGCTGTAGCTGTCGTGGCCCCATTCGAGCATCACCGTGCCGTTACTGCACGTCCCGACCGTCTGATCGGGGCCTTCGATGGGTTCAGAAAAGGTGTCGAAACCGAATTGTTCGCGCAGTATCGACTTCAGTTCAGCAAATATTTCGGGCGGCGCTTCGCTGATCTCGTACGTCATGAAACCCGACGCGTTGCGGTCGAAGCTGCCGATGAAAGTGTCGGGGCGCTCGAGCATGCGAATTTCTGCCTCGAGGTTCTTGCGCGCCTGCGTCTCATGACGCTCGCGTGCGCATTCGCTGAAATAGAGCTGTGCGCGGGTGAGAAATTTCTTCAGCACCGCGATGCGGCCTTCGCGGTAGGCGTTTTCGGCGACGTGCGCATACTCGCGGCGAATCGCGATGAGATAGCGCCGGTAACGAAAGCGGTCGCTGCCAAGCACCGCCAGATCGGCATCGAGAAAAAGCTGCATGTCGAAACTGTCATTTGCCGGCTGGTGCTTCTTTGTCGCCATAATGAGGATCGACACTTGTTCTGTTTGCTCGGGGCCGAGGCCGAGTGTCTGCGCATCGACACGCCAGCGGGCCGCACTCTGTTCTTCATTGTCGCTTTTTGTGGCGTCGTAGACCACGTCGTGGTAGAGGCAGGCAAAGAGTATATTTTCATAGCTCGTAAATGCGGCGCGGTGCTCTGCGAGAAACATGGTCATCTCTGCTAAATGCAGTTCAGTGTGGTAAAAGCGTGTCCGCTCTCCGTAGCTCGCGAGTACCTCTTGAAGAATGGCGGGGCCGCCCTCGTGCCAGTGCATCAGCTGGCGCCATTCGTGGCGAGCCGCTTCGACGAGGTCTTCCATTGCATGTCGATATAAATCCTCATTGGGCGGCTGCAATCGGATTTTTCAAAATATCGGCGTTTGGCTCTATGGCACCGTGATGGCCCGACCGGGTTACGGAGGTTTATGAAGACTTGTGTTCGCTTTTTTGTAGTGTTAAATATTCTGACTCTTGTTTTTGGCATTTTCGCCGAAGAGGGCGTGGGTCATGTCTATGAAGTGTCGGCGACTGTGCTCATGGTGAGGGCAGAACCCAACGCCAAGGCGCAGGTTGTGCTCAAATTGCCGCGCGGCAGCTTTGTGCTTAACTTCGATGACGCAAAACAGAATCAAACGCAAGAGACGATCGGCGGCAAAAAAGGTCGCTGGCTGCGCGTGCAGGGTTATGCCGGCTATGACATCGGTTATGTCTTTGAAGGATTTCTCAAGCGGCGCACCGACCTCGGCTATAATGATATCTCAGAATCGTGCAAAGTCTTGCCAAAGGTAGTCGACTGCGGTGAAGACAAGTTTCCCTATAACGCAACGGTTCCCGTAGTCGGTTCGTGGTATAGCCAACCGGGAACAGAGCATGGTGGCCTTGCTTATGTAAACTCGAAGAACACCAAGAACCTGAAGCGCATGCTTGAAAGCCCTAACCCTAAAGCCAATTGGCCCGCAGGTGCCAACGCCACGATGATACTCGACGGCAACAAGGTGCTGCAGTTTGTCGTGGTGCCGACGCCGCGCGGCTTTGGCGGTTAGAATTTATTTCTGCCGCGGCGCTGTTTCGTGCCGGGTTTGCCCATTTGCCTGCAGCAGCGCCGCAAACTCGGTGGCAGGTATCGGCTTCTGAAACAGATAACCCTGGCCCAGTTCGCAGCCCTGTTGCAGCAGGTAATCGCGTTGCTCAGCGGTTTCGATACCTTCGGCGATAATCTGCAGTTTCAGACTCTTGCACATCGCGATAATTGCGTTCACCATCGCCCGCGTCTGCGCATTTTCTATGAGGTCATGAATAAATGACCGGTCGATTTTCAAGAGGTCAAAAGAAAACTGGCGCAGATTCAAGAGCGAAGAGTAGCCGGTACCAAAGTCATCCATTGCGACACCGATGCCCATGCTCTTGATCTCGTTAAGAATCTCTACGGGATTGTCATGTGACTGCAGCAGCAGCCCTTCGGTAACCTCGAGCTTGATACGGCTCGCGTCGACATCGATGCGCGAAAGAATGCATTTGAGGTCACCGACAATTTTGCCTTGCCGAAATTGCCGCGGCGAAATATTGACGCTCATCTTGAAAGCAGGGTGCAGCGATGGTAACCAGCTTTTGACCTGCTGCAGCGCCGTTTCGAGCACAAACTTTCCGATCTTTTCAATGAGACCTGTTTGCTCTGCAATAGGGATAAAATCATTGGGCGAGACTTCGCCGAGCCTCGGGTTATGCCAGCGCAGCAGAGCTTCGGCACCGACGATTTCACCCGTCGACAGGTCGATGAATGGCTGGTAGAAGACGCGCAGTTGGTTCTGTTCGAGCGCGCTGCGCAGTTCGCGTTCGATCGTGAATCGGGTTTTCGCTGAGTCGCTGATCTTCGCGTCAAAAAAGTGGAACGTATTTCTGCCGCGCTCTTTCGAATGGTACATCGCCGAATCTGCATAACGAACAAGCTCGTCGGCGTCGCTGCCGTCGGCGGGCGACACAGAAATACCGCTGCTGACCGTCACAAAAATTTCATTCTCATCGACAAAAAAAGGAGTCAGAAACGACTGGTAGATGCTTTCGACAATATGTTCTGAATCTTTGAGGTCGGCGATGCCATCGAGAATAATCAGAAATTCGTCACCGCCAAAGCGCGCGAGCGAATCGGAGTCT
>JAKQXK010000291.1 GCA_029561505.1 Spirochaetota bacterium
CGTCGCGCTCGATCTGCCCACGGCGCGGCACCGGTTCGTGCGCCGCATCGCAACCGGTAAACAGCCCAAGAGTGCGATGTTCATTTCAGCAACCCGCGTCGTCTTGCCGCTGCTCGACGACAACCACAGCGAGGTGATCGATATCACAACCGGCGAGGTTACGCGCCTTGAGTTACCTGCAAAGTATGCCAAACGCGGCGGCTTCGTCGAAAGCGTCGTCGTGCCGACGCGCGGCGAATTCTGGGTAAGCCAGATGATGGCGTCGGCGATTCATCGCTTCGCCATCGACACGCTTGAATACCGCGGCACGATCGACCTCACCGGGCAATGGACGAAGGTGCTCGCGTATGACACCGTGCGCAACCTCGTCTATGCCAGCAACTGGAACAGCTCTGATATCTCAGTCGTCTCGGTCGAAAAGCTCAAAGAACTGAAGCGCATCAAGATGTCGGGCGTGCCCCGCGGCATGGCATTTTCAAATGACGGCTCGACGATGGTTGCGGCAATCTTCGGCGGCAAAAGCGACAGCGACCGCGCAGGCCGCACGGTCACCATTGATCTGGAAACACAGAAGGTCACGGGCACCATCACGAGCGGCGGCGCGAGCCGGCATGCGATTCGGTTGAGAACGGGCTCTAACCTATTCGCGGTCTCCGATATGGCGCGTTCGCTGGTCTATTTCATCGCAGGTTACAAGAAGACCGATGAAATTCGGGTCTTTTCAAACCCCAACACGATCGCCGAGTCGCCTGACGGTAAATACCTCTACGTCTCGAGCCGCGGCCGCAATAACCCCAAGTCATATCTCATCAAGGGGCATGAATTCGGCAAACTCAACGTCATCGACGCAGCGACACACAAGATGATCGAGCAGATCGAAGCGGGTAATCAGCCTACGGGCCTCGATGTCTCACCCGATGGCAAATACATCGTGCTCACCGATTTTCTCGATCATGCAATGCGTGTTTACGAAAGGGTGGATTTCTAAAGAATCGTAAACCACGCCTCACGGCGCGGTTTATATTTTTTTATGGCTGCGGCTGCTGCCCGAATGCCACGTAGCTGCTCCACAACACCTGCGGTGTCGGGTATTTCATGACATAGAGGTCTGATTTTTGGCCGATGCCGGGCGCAGCAGAAAAGGTGAGCAGATCACCCGCGGCAGTTGCAGCCTGAAAGACGCTTATGCCGGTTAAGACCAGACCATGGCCCGCAAGGCTGGCTTTCAACGCCGTCATCTGCGGACCGTTACTCGTTGCAGTCTGAGCGCTGGCATTACCCGCGGTGTCGCTGGCGATGTAGGCATCGGCAATGCCGGTGCTGGTCTGGCGCATGAGACTGATGTGCGTACCCGTCGAAAGCTTGGGGTTAGCGACATTCGCAGACATGCATTGGCTCGCAGACGTATTCGGGTTGAAGCGAAAGACTTGGGTGCCAGCGGTGTTTGCGGCAAGCATTTGCCCTGTCGCATCGATGCCGAGCATGTTATTCGAGTAGCACATGTATTCGGTAATGACATCCAGTATTGCACCCACATTAATCTGCGAAGCTGAAACCGGGTTAATTACGCCAGACGTCCGAATCTGGCCGCCAGGCTGTTGCGCATAAATCGTGATATTGTTGCCGCTCACACTGATACTGAGGCGCCAGCGTCCAGCGCCGTTAACTGGACTAAAACCATTCTCGACTAAAGGCTGCGGAGTATTGAAGGCGGGCAGCGAACCATCGCCCGCATAAGGCGAAACTGATGAAGCGACAAAAATATTATGATTGGTGCATGAAAGCGCGCAGCTTCGGGTAGACCCAAAGACCAGAGCCAGATAACCATTCGATAGTCTGACTACAATCGGGCTATAGTCATCATATGCCGCTTCTGAGATAGCAGCGCCATTGGCGAGCTTCAGCGTCGCGCGATCAACCACTGGCTCGCCTTGATCGATCTGCGCACAAGCGACAAACCAAAGCTGAGTAACCAGCAAGACCGGTAGACGGATAAATTTGTGGGCCATGGTTGACGTTCGGCCCGCAAGACATCGGCGGTCAAGCCAATTCAAAAGACTTTTTTATCTTTTATTGACAACCAGCAAGACTCGCAAGAGAATTGCGCCCGGTCTTCAGCTGATTTTCTGAGAGAGCAGCGCCCGCGCGTGCGTCAACGCCGATTCGGTAATGTTTTCGCCTGCGATCATGCGCGCAATCTCTTGCAGGCGTTGCTCTTTCGAAAGCCGCGTGATACGCGTGCCGTCTTCTTTGTGCTTTGAAACTTTGAAATGCCGCACTTCATCGGGTGAGAGACCCGCAATCTGGTGCAGGTGTGTGATCACGATGACCTGCGACGCCAGCGACAGACCCGCGAGTTTTTTGCCCACCGCTTCTGCGATGCGCCCGCCTACCCCGGCATCGACCTCGTCGAACACCATCGTATAAACCGGGTCGGTTTCGATAATCACCTTTTTGAGCGCGAGCATGATGCGGCTCATTTCGCCGCCCGAGGCTATCTTGCGCAAAGGGCGCAGCGTGTCGCGCGCCGATGACGCCATCAAAAATTCGACAATGTCAAGCCCGGTCGGAGAGATTACGTATTTTTTATCAGGTGATGAATCTTGAGTGACCGTGCCTTCGTCTGCGTATTCCCACCTGATCGAGACTTTGATCTGCGTCTCTTCCATGCCGAGCGCTTTCAGCTCTGCCTGAACTTTTTGTTCGAGCTCGAGCGAAGCAAGGCGACGCTTTTCAGACAGATACAGCGCCTTATCTTTCATCTGAGAATTCAGAGTTTCGATTTCTTTTCTGAGGCGGGCCTCTTCGCCTGAAGAGAGTTCTATGCCGGTTAGTTCGTTACGGGCCTTTTCAAGATACGCCTTGGCATTTTCAAGGCCGCGCGTATACTCCCCTTCTTTTGAACCTGCAGCTGGCGCGCCGCGGCTGCCATATTTTCGGGCGAGAGACTGCAAGAGCCCGATACGCTCGCGCATCTCTTCGAGCTCCTCAGGGTTTAGCGAATAAGATTCTGCTTTGCTGCGCACGAGCCGCGAAATTTCTTCGAGCGCATAATAACTCTCACGAAACTGCGTCAGAATTTCGCCCAACGATTCGTCGTACTGCGAATCGCTCTCGAGCATGCGCTCGATCGAGCCGCCGCGTGACACGAAGCCGCTTTCGCCACTCAACGCCTCATAGACGGAGTTCAGATCGCTCACCAGCGTCTCGGCATTCGCGAGACTCTTCTCTCTGGCGATGAGTTCTTCAATCTCGCGCACATCGTCGATGCGCGCCGATTCAAGCTCGCGAATCTCATGCTGCAGAATGTCGAGCCTGCGCGCTTTGTCGTCTTCGCTTAAGGTCACGCTCGAGAGTTTCTGCCTCGCCTCTTCGCGCGCGCGGTGCAGCTTGCGCATTTCGGCGACGAGTTCGCCCAGGTGCGCATACCGGTCAAGAATCGCCCGGTGCGAATCGACGGTAAGAATATTCTGGTGTTCGTTCTGGCCGTGAATGTCGACGAGAAATTTGCCAATTTCGCGCAAGATCGCCGAAGGTACCTGGCGCGAATTGACAAAACTGCGGCCTTTGCCCTCGATGCTGATTTCACGCCGGACGATGAGGCTGCCCTCGTCGTCGTCGAGCCCCTGGTCGGCCAGAATCTGGCGCAGCGTCTTGGCGCCTGCGCGCGTGTCGGGCGGCATTGCAAACGCGGCTTCGACAGTGGCGCGTTTTGCACCCGAACGAATCATGTCGGTCGTCGCCTTGTACCCAAGAACGAGTGAGAGCGCGCCCAATATCACAGACTTGCCCGCGCCGGTTTCGCCGGTAATCAGGTTGAGGCCCGAACCGAACTGTATGTTCAGTTCGCGAATGAGGGCGAAATCTTTAACCGTAAGCGATTCGAGCATATTGCGGGGGTGGAGACGCAGCATGCTGCGTCTCCACGACCCCGCGAAAAGAGTTTTTCTGAGTTCACGCGCTGTTTAACGGCATGAGATTTACCCGTGCGTTTTCTCGATATAGACCTCGATCGGCCCGATTTTCAGACTCTGCGCGCGGCGCAAGAGCTGATCGACGATAATCAACCGATTCTGTTTCCCGGAGAATCAGGTATATTGCTCGTGATGCGTTTTTCGGCTGCAAACCGGCTGGCGTTCTTCGCGAGCGCGGGCTTGACGGGCCGGGAAGGCGTGGTGCTGTTTGTCGGCGAAGACTTTGATGCCGCAAATTCTGCCAGCTATGCAATTCCAGTGCAAATGGCCGACGTCGTCAAAAACCGCGCGTTTCATACGCTGATTGAACTCTGCGACGCACCGCTGCTCACAAGGCCCGCCGAAGACACGCGCGAAGAGGCAGCCATGGCGCACCCTGAAGTTGAATATGCCTTCTGGCCACTGAAATGAAGCTCGGAGAGTAGCCCACTACGTGGGCTACTCTCCGAGCAAGACAAAGCGAAAGCTGCTTGGCAAGGTGTCTGAAACTGCAACTCGAGCGCATGTCTGCGGGCGCATCACCCGATTTATGGATGGCAGTCGACGCGATGAGCGGCGACAATGGCCCTACCCCGCTGGTTTCGGGCACTGTCAGCGCGGTGCGCGAACTCGACGCACACGTGCTGCTCGTGGGCGATGAAAAGATTCTGAACGCCGAACTCAAGCGCCATGGTTATAGCGGCGATAACATTCGCGTCGTGCATGCCTCTGATGTCATCACAATGGATGACTCACCCGCAATGGCGGTTCGCCAGAAAAAAGACGCATCGGTCAATGTCGCGGCGCGCCTCGTGGCATCGGGTGAAGCATTAGGATTTTTCTCACCCGGCAATACAGGCGCCTCGATGGCAGCCTCGCTCGCACACATGGGCCGGCTGCCGGGAGTCAAGCGGCCCGCAATTGCGACACCGATACCGCGCGAAGACGGCGGCGCGACCGTGTTGCTCGATTCAGGCGCCAATGTCGACTGCAAGCCCGAATACCTCGTGCAATTTGCGATCATGGGCGAAGTTTACTCGCGCGAAATCATGGGAGTGATAAATCCTAAAATTGGCCTGATCTCAAACGGTGAAGAAGATACCAAAGGCAATGAGATGACGCTGGCGGCGCTGAACCGGCTGAAAAAACTGCCATACGACTTCGTCGGCAACGTCGAAGGCCGCGACCTCTATGGCACC
>JAKQXK010000468.1 GCA_029561505.1 Spirochaetota bacterium
ACTCCCCTGATCGACATGCAACATCTTTGGCTGATCAAGATGGTCGTCGAAATCGAAGGCATGCTGCATGTGAATTTCGACGAACGCCGCATCTTACTCGAACGAACGCTGGGCGAGCTGATCGCGTACGTCAATATGCACTTCAAAAGCGAAGAGGGGCTTATGCATAAACTCGGTTATGCCGAAGAAAAACTGCACCATGCGATGCATGAAGATTTTAAACGCACTGTTTCTAAACTAAAATTTGATTATGATTCAGGCAACCACCACTCGATGAGCAACCTCGTGACAGTGATGCGCCAGTGGCTGATTACGCATATTGTTATCGAAGATGCCAAATTCGCGCGTTTCTGTCAGCAAGATGCGCAGAAGAGCCTCGAGGCTTCACGCCTGCTCATCAGGGAAAAAGCTATCGCGCTATCGCGCGATCAGACTCTGCTCTTTATGTATATCGCCGCACGGCTCAGGGCAACTTAGGTTGCAGTTTTATTTTTCCCATTCGGGTTCGGCGATTGCATTCAAATGGTTAAGGTAGCGGGCGAGAACGAAAAAGTAATCTGATACGCGGTTGATGTAGGCAAGCAATAGCGGTTCATGAATGCCTGCGGCAATCATCGCCCGTTCGGCGCGCCGCGATACGCTGCGGCAGATGTGCGCCTGCGCCGAAGCCGCAGAACCGCCGGGAAGAATGAAATTTGTCAGGGGCTTTAAATGCGCCTGCATGCGGTCGATAGCAGACTCGAGCGCCGTGATATCGGGCGCGGCGATGCGGCGCGCCAGTTTCGCGAGAAATTTTTCGTCACCGACAGCAAGTTCTGCGCCCAGATCGAACAGGCGGTTCTGCATCGCCTGCAGTAAATGCCTTGTTTCTGTCATCGCGGCATAATGCGGCGTGCCGCTCTTGTCGCCCAGGTGCGTGAGCAATACGCCGACGAAGCTATTGAGCTCATCAACTTCGCCATACGCAGCGACACGCGGGTTGCTTTTTTGCACCCGACCGCCGCCAAAAAGAGAGGTTTCGCCAGAGTCGCCTGTTTTGGTGTATATCTTCATCGAGGGCCTGTCACAGCGTGCGCACCTGTATCGACTCGACGCGATCAGTGCCCGCTATAATATCAGAGACTATAACAATTCTGCTACCGGCCGGCAATAGTTTCTTCTTGGCGAGTGTGTTAAAGGCCGTTTTGATGGTGCGTTCAGGGTCAGAAGAGAAATCAATCCTAAATGGATAACAAGCGCGGTTCAGAAGCAGTTTTCGGCGCACCTGTGACATGTTTGTGAAGGCGAACACTGTGGCGTACTTGGGGCGGTACGCGGTAACAAAGTCGGCGGTCAGGCCGCGGCGAGTGAATACGACCACCGCATCGGCCTTCAATTGGTCTGCGAGTTCGACTGCAGATTCGGCAAATGCGCCCTTGACGTCGTCAGATTTAAAGTCGCGCGACCAGCCGATGCCACCCGTGCGTTCGATGCGTTTCAGAATTTTGTCGAGCGTTTCTGCCGCCTTGATCGGAAACTTTCCTGCGGCGGTCTCGCCCGAAAGCATTACGGCATCAACTTCTTCATAGGCAGCATTGGCGACGTCGGTCACTTCAGCGCGCGTGGGTATCGGATTCTCGATCATCGATTCAAGCAGGTGCGTCGCTACGATGACGCGCTTGCCCTGAAGTGCACATTCTTTTACGATGCGCCGCTGAATAATGGGCAGCTCTTCGATCGGCACTTCGACGCCAAGATCTCCGCGCGCAACCATAACGCCGTGCGATGAAGCGATGATCTCTTTATAGTTCGTGACGGCTTGCGAATCTTCAATCTTGGCAATCACCTGCGCGTGACCGTTATAGCGCTCAATCATGCGCTTGCACTCTTCAACGTCTGCGGCTGTGCGCACGAACGACAACGCAATGAAGTCAACATCGTTCGTGATGCCGAACATGATATCCTGCACGTCTTTGGCGGTAATCGAAGGCAGGTTCACCCGAATTCCGGGCAGGTTGATGTGCCGGCGTGACTTCATGACCCCGCCATCGACGACTTTGCATTTCAGACCAAAATCTGTCTTTTCAACGACGTCGAGGTTGATGATGCCGTTGTCGACGGTAATGCGGTCACCGGGTTTCATGTCTTTCAGCATATCGCGGTAGTTAACCGTGATGACACTCTGGCTTTCGCTGTTTTCAGAGCCTGCGGTAATTTCAATCACGTCGCCGACGTTTAGCGTGAAATTCTGCAGCAGGTCGCCGGTGCGAATTTCTGGCCCCTGCGTATCTAGCAGAATCGCGATCGGCATCGCCGCAGTTTTATTATACGATTTAATTTTCTTAATAACTTCAAGGTGCGTCTTGTGGTCGCCATGAGACATGTTCACGCGCGCGATATTCATACCGGCGCCTGCCAGCGCGCGAATCTTGTCGAGCGTGTTGGTCGACGGCCCAATTGTGCAGATAATTTTGGTTTTTCGGTAATCCATGGCGGTACGACCTTAGAGCGAGACAGTCTGCGTCTGAAAAGGCAATTTCTTCTTGCCCGTGCTGTCGGTGGCTGTGGCCTTACCTTGACCGGTTTTTATGGAAGACCTCTATACACTGACACCCTCTCGATCTGAGCAGGCGCAAGAAATGAACCGTCTGGTGCGGTTGCTCGCCCAATCGGGCAAGAATAACTTCAAGAAATATGTATACGATCCGCTATATAACGCCGCATGGGAAAGGCGCGCAGCCGACGCCCGCAAAACTCTCGAGCATCTGCGTGCAGAACTCAAGAACCCGGCGTACCGCAACACGCTTGCCCCGAACTGCAAACGCATGATCGGTGCTGCGATGGCCGAGAACCTTGCTGTTTTCGGTGATACCGTGCTGTTTTTTCTTGAGGTCATACAGATTCTGCCGCAGGTGGGTGAGGCCAAAGAATCGGCTGAATTGATGGCGATTCTGAAAGCCCCGCTCAGCGCCTGGCAGAAAGAACAAGATGAGCGCAGCGCCTACGTCTTCGACCGCGAACTGAACAATATGCAAGACGAGCAGATTGCAGCGGCGCTCGAACCCATAAAACTTGGTATCACCGAAGAGCGCGCGCGCATCACCGGTGAAATTCAGCGGCTATACCAGCAAATTCTGATCGCTTCGCGTGCCGATAACTATAAGCGCGCAGGGCAGCTTCTGTCGCGTTACATGATCGAATACAGCGACGCTGAAGATTATGCCGAAAAAGATGTGCGCAAGGTGATCGACGCTCTCAAGGCGCGCGACAAAACCTTCGAAGATTCGCTGAATGCGCTGCTGGCGACCGACCTCTATTACCGTATTTCTCAGGGCATCATGAAAGGCGACCTGAGGGCTGCGGTCAGAATGATCAGAAAATACGCGCACATCTTCGAGGGAAATCCCCATATTCGCTATTATTATGAAATTGACCGCCTTGAACGCATGCTCTACAATGTCATCACTAAGAAAAACCTGTGGAAGTTTATTAAAAAAGCATAAACGGCGAAGCGACGCATGAGGTAAATATGGCAGAAGCGCAGATAAAGATCGAAGAAAAAATTGCGGGTAAAAAAGCAGTCCTGCAGCTGACGGGTGAACTCGACGCCAAAACAACGCCCGAGCTCAAGGCGCGCCTTGACGCCGTTGTTGCCGCCGGTGTTGAAGCGTTGCTCATCGACATGGCGCGGCTCACCTACATTTCATCAGCGGGGTGCGGAGCTCTGAATGCCACTCTTAAGGCGCTGAAAGACAAGGGTGGCAAACTGATTCTGTCTTCGCTCACCAAAGAGGTTCGCGACACGATGGATTTAATGTTTTTTACCAAGCGCGTAGCCGTCTACACCAACCTCGCCGAGGGCGAGAAAAATCTATGAAACACGAGGTTATTTGGTCGACGCCCGGCATGGACGCCGTCGGGGGCGGCGAATGATGAAACACGAAGTTTCCAGGTCGACGCCCGGCATGGACGCCGTCGGGGGCGGCGACCGATAATTTTGCGCACTGAAATTCAGCTCACCATTTCAGGCGATCTTAGCGAGTTAAAAGGCGTGCGCGAGGCGGTGCGCGCTTTTCTTGATTCGACAAAGCGCATCGACCTGTCAGAAGATGCCGCAGAAGGCCTTGATTCAATTCAGCAGAGTCGCATCATTCTGGCAATCGATGAGGCTGTGGCCAATATCATTGAACACGGCTTTCCCGATTCTAACGCGCTGGCGCAGGCTAAAATTCGGCTGACGATGCGCAAAACACCCGAACATGTTGAGTTTGAAATCTGCGACAACGGCGTGCAGTTTAACCCGCTCGAACACAAGAGCGATACAGAGTTCTATTACGAAGAGGGTCTTGAGAACGGCGCCGGGCTGATCACGCTGACCACGCTCGACTGCAGCTACCGGCGCAGTGAAGACGGGCAGAACGTGCTGACGCTGCGCCGCAACTGGGCGCGCAAAGACGAGGGGTGAAAGTGAAAAAAATCTGGCAGCGAATCGTTGAAGTTTTGTCACCGGGCATTCGGCTCAAATTGACCTTTTTTACGCTTTTTTTTGTCAGCGCGCTGCTGGTGTTGAGCTTCTTGCTCAGTTACATAACCCAGAAAAAAGAATTAAGCAAGTCGCTCGACAACGAAGTTAAAGTGCCGCTGAATATGGTGGCGCATAACGTTGGCGAACTGCACCGCATCGCCGATGGTCTGATACAGCTCGAATTGTTTAATATCAGGCGTAAACAAAGCGCTGAAAGAGCGCGCCAGTTCAAAAAGACGGTCATGGTCAAAGAAGCCACTTTTGGTAACCGGTGGCGCAATCTCGTGAAGACCTTTGGCGGTAAGGTCAAGTATACCTATGAGGCACAGCGTTTCGATACCTATTTCAGCGCTTACCTTACAGAAAAAAATCTGAAAGAGTTTGAGACGCTGCTCAAGTCATTCGTCGATTTCACTCTGAATACCACTGTGCAACCAGAGCAGTTTTCGCGCTGGCGGTCAGCTGCGGCCCGCGTTGCAGAAATTGAGCTGCGCATTGACGCGCACAAGAAGCCAGACGACCAGAAGACTGAAGCCGAGAAGAAAGAAGAGAAACGACTGCAATCGCTGGTGTCAGAGCGGCGGGGGCGGCTCATTGACCTGCTGCGCCAGCCTTTCGAACCGTTGTTTATCAGCCGCCTTGAACAGGCGAGTTTTCGTCCCGGCGCGATTCGAATCTTGAGTTACGGTAACGAAGACTACGCGGACTACCGGTCGGCGCCGCGATTGCTTGATACCGCGGCGTTTTTCCGGCAGGCAGACGTCGCGCGAGACCGCAAGAATGAAGAGATGCTGTTTCCGCAAGAGAGTTTCAGGGCCTATCGCGAGGCATTTTTCAGCGGCCAGCAAGATGTGCGTGCGAGCAGCGAATACGTGCGCAGGTCGATGCCACATGAGGCGCGGTTTTCGCCTATCTATGTGAACAGACCGGTCGTTGAACGCGCCAGAAAAATTCTGGCCTATCAGGCCAGAGGTGAAAGTGATCTGGTAGAAAAGTTTACGGTAGTTGACCGTAAGTACGTGGTTTTGCTCAAAGAAATAGCCGACCGCAAGAGCGAAAGGCTGAAGTTTTTGCGTGAGAAGTCTATCCCCCCTTATAAAGACGCTGATTTCATGCGCGCGGCGGCAGAATACCGTGCGATGAGTGAAAAGCGCGACGCCGAAGTGCTCGCTGCAACAAAATACAAAGAACTCGAAAAATTACACCTTGATGCAATCAGTGCACGCACTAGAGAACAGCGCGCTGCCCGAACTGCCGCTGAAAAAGCAATACGCGAAATTGAAGAGAAGCTCAAATCAGCTGGCAAAAAGAAGGGTGAAGCGGTACCGGTTGAAGAACTCGAAACCGCGCTCGAACTGCAGAAAAAACAATTTGATGAGGCCGATCGTGCTCTGCAAGAGCTGTCGCTGAACGAAGCCAGCATCGCCGGTAACGCCGAGCTTGAGGTTATCGAAGCGATGGTGTCACTGCGCAACGCAGCGCTGCTGGCACGCACGAGACTCAGTCTGGTTTCTGAGCAGAACGCGCTCGATAAGATTTTCAAATCGGGCGCAGCACGTAAGAACCGCGATCGTGAATTTGCATTGCTGCGGCAATTTATCTACGATGCGCGCAGCGAAACTGATTTTAAGGTGCTGCGCGGGCAGCCGTCACCGCTTGCGGGCGGGGTGCTCGCGGTGTCGCGTACTGAAGCTGAAGACTATATGCACGACCTCGACACCATTGCTGTGACTGATGCCGGGGGGCTCGCGCGCCTGCTGCTCAGAGAGAATGTCGTGGGCTTCAACATTTCGATTATCAACAAAGAAGAGGGGTTGCTGCGAATTCGCAAAGCGACGCAGACGCTGCTGATCTTTTTGTCGATTATCGCTCTGCTGGCGATAGTTGCGGCATGGTACTTTTCAGGCGTCGCCGTGCGCCGCATTGCATCGCTGAGCGCAACGTCTGAACAGGTGCGCGACGGTAACCTGAAAGTCGAATTTAATTCGCACGGTTACGATGAACTTGCCACTCTCGGCCAAAGCCTCAACGGCATGGTTGAGGGGTTACGGGAGCGCGAAGAAATGCGCGGTGAACTCATGGCGGCCGAAGAAATTCAGAAACGCCTGTTGCCTTCAGAGGTGCCGAAAAACCTCAAGGGCCGCGCTGATATTGCCGGTTTCTACAAGGCAATGGCCGGAGTCGGGGGAGACTATTTTGACTATGTTGGGCTTGGCAATGACCTCGTCGCGATAGCGATGGGTGACGTGTCGAACCACGGGGTCGGCCCGGCGCTGGTGATGGCGATTACGCGCTCGCAGCTGCACGCCGCGCTGCGTGAGAAAGAAATATCGCTGAAACAGATTCTGCTGAAACTAAACGAGCAGCTCTATGAAGAAACGCCGGCGAATATTTTTGTGACCTTTTTCCTGGGGCTCTATAACCTCAAGAGCGGTGAACTGCAATATGTGTCTGCAGGCCACTCGAAGCCGCTGCTCTTAAACGCGGCAGGTAAAGCGAAATATCTCGAAGCGGGTGGCATGCCTCTCGGTATGGATGACAATGATTTTTTCAGCACAACCATTGAACTGCAAAAGGTCAAACTGAACCCGGGCGACGCCTTCGTGCAATATACCGACGGACTCAGCGAAGCGATGAACGTTGCCCGCGAACAGTTCGGTTATGAGCGCATGCAGTCCGAGCTTGAAAAGCATGCTGGCCAGAGCGCACAGGCCGTGCTGCACGCGCTTTCGCAGGCGGTCGAAAAATTCACCGGCACCCGGCTCGATCAGCCAGGCCCGAGTGCCCTCAACGACGATATCGCTCTTGTCTGCCTCAAAAGACAGGGGGATATATAATTGCATCGGCACTTATTGCCGAGAATAGATTATGGCTATAAGTGAAGCACAAAAAGCTGAACTCATTCGCCGCGGCAATACGCTCTTTAACGAGGGCCGCTTTTTCGAAGCGGGCAGGGTGTTCACAACTGTGGGCTACAAGACGGGTCTCATTCGTTTGGGTGACTTGTTTTATTTCGAGAAAGAAATGCCACTCGTCGCGTATGGTTTCTATCGCAACGCCAACCACCGGCCGATGCTCGATAAGATAGGCGAAGGATTTGTTTTTGCCCTGAAGTGCCTGCTCTATGAGCCTGCTGCAGATAACCCCAAAGCCGACAGCGGGGCAAAATCTGTTCTGCCTAAAAAATCGGTAGCGAGTATGGGCGATGACAGCGTGCGCGTTCGACAGTCGAATTCGCCAGACGCTGGCTCAATGGCGAAGCCGTCGGCGGTACCTGAGACTCTCGATTCAAAAGTTGCCCGTGCGGTAGCAATGCTTCAGAAGCTGGGTTGACTCATTTTACGACATTAAATAACGTTTTTTTCGATTCTGCCCACCCGGTGCAAGAATATTTCTGTCGTTCGCGGGGCGGCAGGCTTCGTCTAATAGGGTATGGGCCGCAAAACAATCAAAACGCTTTGCTACGAAATCTGCGCTTCGCTGCTCGTGGCGGCTGCTCTGGCCGGGTTCAATCTTGTCGCGAGTGAAAAGCCAACACCAGAGATTGTCGATGGCGACAATCTGAATCCGGTGCTCATGGCGCATGGTCGCGGCGGGCAGCGTGGTGGGGGCCATGGCCGCGGCCGTCGCCACCATCTTGGCCTGGTTAAAGTGAGGTGGGCCCCAATCGTTGGACAGTGTGACGGCCTGGTTAAGCTCGGTCCTGGTTGTCGTCAGGCCG
>JAKQXK010000502.1 GCA_029561505.1 Spirochaetota bacterium
AGAAACTCGGTGTTCCCGAGGCTGCGATCGACTGCGACAAAAAGTGAGGCCATCGTTGCCCCCGCAGCCAGCACGAAACATAAAACCACCACCACAAACCATTTGATTGCTGTCATTTTTTCCCCTATCTTCTGTATTCGCGAAGCACCCGTTTGCCGAGGCTCGCCTTATGAACTTCATCGGCGCCATCATAGATGCGCGCGGCGCGTTCATGCCTGAACCAGTATGCCAGAATCGTATCGTCTGACATGCCCAACCCACCATGTATCTGCAGCGACCGGTCGAGAATGCGGTTCATCGTGTTCGCCACAACAAATTTGATCATCGCCACTTCATCGCGCGCCTTTGACATGCCCAGGTTTTCAATAGCCCAGGCGGCCGAAAGCGTCATGAGCCTCGCGCCGTGCAATTCAGCCGCAAGTTCAGCGACGTAGAGCTGAGTGATCTCGCTGTCGGCGAGTGTGCCGCCATCATTGTGGATCTTTCTTTTATTCGCGCGCTGGCATAACATTTCAAATGCACGGCTGCTAATACCAAGCCAGCGCATGCAATGGTGAATGCGCCCTGGCCCCAAACGCTCTTGCGCGATTTTGAAACCTGCGCCCTCGCGGCCGAGCAGATTCTCTTTCGGTATGCGACAGTTCTCGAAGACCACTTCTGCGTGGCTTGCATAATCGCTGCCAGTCTCGCCCATGATGGGTATGTTGCGCAGAATGCGAAAACCGGGTGTATTGGTGGGCACAATGAACATGCTTGCGCGCATTGCCGCGTGCGCTTCGGGGTTCGTGACCATCATAGCGATCGCGAACGCCGCCCCGTCTGCAGCCGTTGTGTACCATTTGTGGCCATTCAGTACATAATGGTCGCCGTCTTTCACCGCGCGTGCCTCGAGCAACGTCGGGTTTGAACCGGCTGTTGCAACCTCGGTCATTGCGAAGCAGCTGCGTATTTTACCCCCTGCTAAGGGCTCGAGCCATTCTTCTTGTTGCTCTTTCGAGCCGAACATGTGCAAGATTTCAATGTTGCCGGCGTCTGGCGCCTGGCAGCCGAACACGTAGTGGCCGAGCGGTGAGCGCCCGAGCGCCTCTGACACATAACCATGTTCAACGAGTGAAAGCCCCATGCCGCCGAGCTCGGTCGGTATCTGTGGCCCCCACAGGCCCAGTGCCCTTACCTTTTCGCGTTTAGTCTCGAGCAGCGGCACCAGATCTTTGAACTCTTTGCTGAAAAACTCTGCCTCAAGCGGAATCAGTTCATCGCGTACGAAATCCTCAATCTGTTTGAGTAGTGGCTTCAGCCGGTCAGAGATCGCGAGGTTCATGGTAAAGGAAACGTGCGCGGGCAGAGTCGACCGGTCAAGATAACCTTACACTACTGCGGCGCATTACTCTGTACCTGGCGTTTGATGTACGCGCTCGGAGACATACGGTGCTTGTTCTTGAACGCGGCGTTGAACGTCCCCTTCGAGCCGAAACCCGCCTGGTAGGCGAGCGAGAGTATGGTCTCATCGGGATTTTGCATCAGCAGTTGCTCGAATTTTTCCAAACGCCGGCGAGTCGTGTATTCGTAGAATGATTCGTTGAAGTGCCGGGTGAAAACCTGCGACAGCGACCGCGCTGGTTCGCCAAGAGCCAGTGCCAGCCTCGCCAATGAAAAATTCAGCTCGTGGTGGATATTTTGGTCGTTATACGCGGCCTCGATTTTTGCGCCGAGGCGGGCCAATTCATTGTCGGCGAGTGCCGACTTTTGGTATTTTTCACCCTCGGTGATGCTCGCGCGCATGTGCGCCGGGTCAACCAGACGAAATAGAATCAGGTAGCTGAAGACGAGCGCAACCACTGCCATGAAACCAGTGAAAAGCCCCGAATTGAGCAGGTTGCTATCGAAAGCTGAGATGACGGCGACGAGCAGTGATAAAAGCGGAACAGAATAGGCTCCGACCTTGAGAAAGGTGGCTGTACCGGGCGGCAGGCGGCGTACGAGCCGCAGCCAGCCCCAGAGAAACAGGATCAGGTTGTGTACCAGACTTGTGTAGAGCAAGA
>JAKQXK010000533.1 GCA_029561505.1 Spirochaetota bacterium
GCTTGCGTCTGACCCGAAATTTCTGAATCTCTTTTACGGCAATCGGGTCAACACCTGCGAACGGTTCATCGAGCAGCAGAAATTTCGGGTCAGACGCAAGCGCCCGGGCAATTTCGGCGCGTCTTCGCTCTCCGCCTGAGAGGGTAATGCCGTTCTGCTGCTGCACATGTTCAATTTCAAGTTCTTTGAGCAGCTTGTCGGTGCGCTGGCGAATTTCATCTTTATCAAAACCTCTGAGCTCAAGAATTGCTTCAATATTCTTACGCACCGAAAGCGTGCGAAAGATCGAAGCCTCTTGCGCAAGATAACCAATACCCCGCCGCGCGCGCATATACATGGGCATATTCGTCAGATCTTCGCCCCCGAGAAAAACCTCGCCACCCGACTGCCTGACGAGACCGATAGTCATGTAGAACGATGTCGTTTTGCCCGCACCGTTGGGCCCGAGAATGCCGACAACCTCGCCCTGCTTGACATTATAAGAGACACCTCGCACCACAGTGCGCTTGCCATACTGTTTCACGAGATTACGCGCCTCGAGCACCAACGCATCGGGCGCGATGACAGGGGCGGGTTTATTGAAGATATTTTTTACCGGCGCCACGCGGGGCATTGCTTATTCCGCAAGCGTCGGTTGGGGCGACAACCGAATTAAGCGGCACAATTTCCGTTTTTTTAGGTTGCCTTGCGGCTATTTCGAAAGCAATCTCGAGAGCAACCCTGAAGCATAGTGAAAACCGACCAGAGGCAGTGCCAAGAGCGGACTTAGTTTCGGGTCTGGCTCTTTGCCCTCTGCGATGCGCGCGAGCTGCAGCGAATAATAACCAAGCTCGACCATGCCGAGGCGGTCGATCGCCTTAATACCTGTCTTGACCGGCCCGATGTCACTCTTCGCACCCGGGTCGCTGAGCAACCGCTTTGCCAGGTGCGGCTCCATCGCGAGAGGGCGCGCAAGACCCACAATATCGACAGCGCCCGAGTCAACCGCGGCATTCATCGCAGCCGCGCTGCGAAAACCACCGGTCAGCATGATTGGGGTTTTTACCGCGAGGCGTATTTTTGCCGCGAACGGCAAAAAATACGCCTCGCGGGATGCCGTCGAATCACGTACACCGGCTGCGCCGGTCATGGCGGCTGATTCATACGTTCCACCTGAGATTTCAATGAGGTCGACACCCTCGGCTTCGAGGGCTTTGACGACTTTCACTGCGTCTTCTTCGTCAAAGCCGCCGCGCTGAAAATCTGCCGAGTTTATTTTGATACCAATCGGAAAAGCTTTGCCAACGCCGGCGCGCATCGCCCTGACGATTTCGAGAACAAAACGCATGCGGTTTTCAAGCGAACCACCCCAGCGGTCGGTGCGCTGGTTTGCGAGCGGCGACAAAAACTGGCTGACCAGATAGCCGTGCGCGCCGTGAATCTGCACGCCGTCGAAATGCGCCTCTTTGCAGAGCCTCGCGGTATTACCAAATCTCTTGATGATGTCGAGAATTTCTGTTTCTTGCAGCGCGCGTGGCGTTCTAAAAGCGAGACTACCGATCTTGAGCTTCACCGCTGACGGCGCTACGGTTACCTTCGAAATAGCAGACGGTGCCTGTCGGCCCGGGTGATTGATCTGCGCCCAGATCGCAGAACCATAACGTTTGGCGCGACTCGTCCATTCGCGAAAGTGATCAAGATCAGCATCGTCTTCGAGCACGACATTGCCGGGTTCGCCGAGTTCGCTACCGTCAACCATCACGTTGCCGGTAATGATCAGACCAAGGCCGCCCTGCCCCCAGACGTCGTAAAGATGCCACAACTTTTCATGCGGCCGGCTATCAAGCGCAATGTTCTCGCTCATCGCCGATTTGGCAATGCGATTGGCAAGCACAACGCCGCACGGTAGTGTTAATTTAGTCTCAATACCCATTAGTAGCAACTCGCGTCGATATTTTGTACGTAATCCATATAGAGGCGGGCTGCAGCCTTGTCGCCGGCAAAGCCCGCAGGTTCAAGCGCACCTGAATTCTGCTGGTACATTTTCAGATACTGTGAAGCGAGCGGCCGGTAAGACCAATGCCAGCGCTCTTCTTGATAACCATGCGCAAACTTGCCGGCATGCCGCGAAGCCGGGTCGCCATTGTAAGGTTGGCAGAAGCCGAATTTCGCAGCGTTCGCAGCCATCCAGTTGTAGAACTCGAGACCGCGGCCGCTCTTAAATGAACTGTTGTGCAGCGCGGGTGCAGTAATCTTCGCCTCGTGCACGTCGAGATCGGTGCCCCAGTGGTGTCGGGAGGTACCGGGCATCGACGAAAAGTTCAGAATGGTGAGCGCGCGCGCTTCGTCACTCTTCACGGCCGTGGCCAGATTCTTGCCGCCGACGAGGCGCTTACCGGTGAATTTTTCTTCCCATATTGTTTTTTGTGTAACGAAGTTGCGCGTGGCCGAGATTATGGTAATGTTGAAGCCGCTTTTTTTTGCGGCCTCTGCGAGCTTCAGAAATGCAGCGAGTGTTTCTTCGTGCAGGTATTGTTTGCGGCCTGGGCTAAACTTCGCGGGCACCGCGACGAAACCCTGCTTTTTGTCGGGTGAAAACTTACCATTAATGACACGCAGATCAGCCTGCGCCGCAATCGAACTGAGGATATAAAAACCTGCCAGAACCAGAAACCGTCTTACGAGTTGAGCGCGCATTGTGAAGCAGGGGTTCGGGCGCGTGTCGTGAGATATCCTGCTTAGGTTTTGGCGGCGAGCGCTTCTTCTTCTGTCTCGAACATGTCAAAGAGGGTCGTGAGTTCAATCACGTCAAAGATACGCTTCACCGCGGGGCGCACGCAGCAGATCTTGAGCGAACCTTTGAGGTCTTTGAGCTTTCTTAACAGGGCAATCATGACGCGAAACCCTGAAGAAGACATATATTCGACGTCGGCCATGTTCAGCACCAGGTGCTTGATGCTCTTCGCCTCGATCGACTTCAGCAGGTGCTCTTCGACCTCGCCTGAAACCGCGACGTCAAGCCTGCCATGCAGGTACGCAATAGCTGTGGCGACGGCTACTTCTTTGATCTGCACAGTGTCCATTGCCGCCAAGATTCAAAGGAAAGTCGGGTTTTCAAGAGATTTTTGCGCCCTGCCGCGCGGCGCGGTGGTGGGCGCGGCCCCGTATATTTTGGCTATCCCCCCGCTATAGAATTATATTTAAAGAGAAATGTCTGTTGGGGCGCGCCGCGATGAAGATTCTGATGTACTGACCAAGGCCAAAAAGCCGCGGTTATACAAGGTGATTTTGCTGAACGACAACTACACAACGATGGAATTCGTCGTGTATGTCTTGCAAAAATATTTTCAGAAAAACGAGCACGAGGCCAAACGCATCATGCTTGACGTGCACAACAATGGCAGCGGCGTTGCGGGCACGTACCCGCGCGAAGTTGCTGAAACGAAGGTAAAGCAGGTTATGGCGCATGCTGAGCAAGAGGGTTTTCCACTTGCATGCAAGGCAGAACCCGAATAGAAGGAGAATCGCTTGGCAAACGTCGTAGAAAGAATACACCAGCGTGCTTTTGATCTGGCACGTGATTTTAAGAATTCGATTATCACGTTCGAGCACGTTCTGCTCGCGATTACCGACACCGACGAGGGGCTTGAAATTCTGCGCGACCTCAGGTGCAACGTTGATGAGTTGCGCCGCGATCTGACGCAGCACATTCAGACATTCGATCAAGACCTCGATGCAGACACCGAAATCGCCGAATCGGCGGCGCTGACGAACTTTCGCGAAATGCTGCTCGTGCGCATGATTCTGAACAGCAACCGTGAACTTTCGATTGCCGACATTTTTGACGGTATTTTCAGGCAGCGCGAATCATTCGCTGCATACTTTCTCGAGAAACAGGGTATCACACGCGCGCGCGTTCTGCGCTACATTACGCACGGCATGGCGCCGTCGCCTGCAGAACCAACGGGTGAAATGGCAGGTGGTGAAGCCGGCGACGACGGGCAAAACACATCAGCCGAGAGCCCCGACAAGGTGCTGAAGGCCTTCACTGTCAATATGACAGAAGAAGCACGCGCCGGCAAATACGACGCCCTCATC
>JAKQXK010000549.1 GCA_029561505.1 Spirochaetota bacterium
TCGACAATGACAGGCAGTCGCCCCCGCATCATCGCCAGCAGAATTTCTAGGTTCGCTTCATTCGCGATGCCGCGGCCGCTGCCGATCGGGCTTGCGGCGGGCATAATGCATTCGGCGCCGGCGTCGGCGAGACGGCGCGCCATCACCGGGTCATCTGATGTGTAGACCATGAGGTAAAGGTGGCGGCTTGCGGTGTCGGCCTTGATGAGTTCGACCGCCTTCAGCGTTTCGATCGGGTCGGGCAGAAGCGTCTGCACGTCACCCGTGACCTCGATCTTCAGGTGCGTGTTGCCCATCGCCGCCGCAATGCGCGCCAGGCGCAGCGTATCGGCGGCAAATGCCGCACCCGAGGTGTTCGGCAGCAAAGAAATTGAGGATATATCAATGTGGTCGATCAGCGACGCAGAGGGGTTGGTTTCACCCATTTCGATACGCCTCAGCGCGACTGTGACCATCTGCGTTTCAGAAACGCGATGGCAGGCCTGCATCGTTTCGAGAGTCGGGTACCGGCCGGTACCCACAATGAGTCTTGATTTGAGTTTGAGCGGCCCTAAGGCCAGAGTATCTTCGGCTGGCGCTTTCAGTCGGTTTCGTTTTCGTCGTCGTCTGCGACAGCTACGGTCTCTTTGCGGTCATAGCCGAATTTGACTTTCTCGTCAGCGAGCATGCTGAGCGTCTGCACAGCGCTTTTGCGGCGCTTCAGACCCTTTGGAATATCGAGCTTAAAAAGATGGTCAACGACATCAAAGCTCGCACAGGCAACTTCATATTTTTTGCTTTTCGCGAGGTAGAGTATTTTGGCAATTTCGATGTCTTTCATGCGGGGGTACTCCCGCCACCATCTGTAGCCGAAACTAACTGTAAAGAAAAATGGAAAAGCCATCGCTCATCGTCCGCGTCTTAGGCCTGCTTTTTGGTAGCAATGTGGCCGGGGCGTCGGCAAACGAGCAGAGATTAGACTATTTTCCGCGCCGCCTGCCGCCAAACCTCGACGAAATTTTCTTTGAAGAGTACATTCGCACGCTGCGAATTCCCGTTATTTGGGTCACTATTCTGGTATTCGCTGTTATTTTACTCACCATCTGCTTTTTTCAGTCGGCATTCCCGTACATCAGAGAATTGTTTGGCCTGGCCCTTCTGGCCCTTCTGGTAGGTCTGGTGACGATTCTACATATCTTCTACTTTTGGCCGCTGACCAAAAAATGGGGTTATGCCAACCAACTGACGATACTGAATACCTGTTTTGCGTTTCTCGTCGGTACTCTCGGCTGGGGGACATTTCTCGCCTGGCAGACAATGCCAGACCATTACATCGGCATGATGACGACGATTTTTGGTTCTATTCTGGGGGCAGCGGCTGTGATACTCTCGTATTCGCGCGTGAGCTACCAGATTTTTGTCACTGGCCTCATTATTCCCGGTATAACCTTCATGTTCACGCATACGGGTCCATTTTATCTTTTCATGGGAATATTGTTTATTGGCGGGTATTTTTCTTTTTCAATCATCAACATGATGGAATACGCGAAGCAGCGGCAACTCTTTGACGCGCGCCAGAAACTCGCCGTATTCAATGCTGAGCTCACGCGCAAAGACGCAGAACTCGATCAAGAGCTGCTATTTGCGTCACACATTCAAATGGGAATTTTTCCCGAGCCACGGCTAACGGTTAACCAGTATACGTTTCAGACGACGATTCTGCCGCTCGGGCGAATCTCGGGTGACTATTGCGATGTTGTCACCCGGGGTGACATTACCTTTGCGCTGGTTGCCGATGCGTCGGGGCATGGTGTACCCGCGGCGATGCTGACCATGGCTGCAAAAAATGTTTTCAGCAATGTGCTGACCGAGAAGATTTCGCCAGCCGCCGCACTCGCGCAGGCGAACCACGAAATTCTCAAAATGATCAAAACACAAGATTTCATGACCGGCTTTCTCATGAAGCTGTATCCTTCGGGGCTCGTTGAATTTTCAAACGCAGCGCACCCTTCAGCTTTCTTTCAGACCCGCCAGGGCGATATGAAGCTGCTCGATACCCCGGGTTTTATTCTCGGTGGTCTCGACGACGTTGACGCGCTCTATGAAAATGGCAGCGTGCAGATGCGCCCGGGTGACCGGTTGTTCATCTATACCGATGGGGTGACCGAATCGTGCAATGCGCAGAACCACTTCTACGGCGTCGATCGCCTCGAGAAGATGCTGCGCATCACGCGCGGGCTTGATCTGGCGCGCGTGACGACACGCATTTTTTCAGACATGGTGTCGTTTGCTGAAGGTGTTCCATTTCGCGACGACATCGCGATGATGGTGATCGAATACCACCAGCCCTGAAGACTATTTCAACAGCGCAATACCCTGGGGTAATTGCAGAAAAAAACCGGTGTTTGTTCTGACGATGCGCTCAGCGGGAATATTCAATCGGTGCAGCAAAATGCCGCGGTGGTCGGCAATGATCAGGTGACCCGAGCGGTGCGTGATGAGACAGGCGCTGCCGTCGGCGAGTGTGATCGTCGCGCTTTTCCAGACATCGGGCGAAAGCTCGGGCGCTGCCTGTATGGTTTCTTTGATGTCGAGCAGCCTCGCCTCGGGCTCTGCTTTTGCACCGCGGGTGAAAAATAGCTGTAGGTAACCTTCGGCATTGGTCTGAACGAAGCAGGTGGTGGTCGGTGTCATCGCGAGCGGCGACGCAGTGACGGTGCGCACCGCCAGTTCTGAACTCGCCAGAATTTTAATCTCAGGTTCGACGCGGCGCATACTTTCGCTGTTTGCGGCTTCAGCGCCCTGCGCGGTTGAAGGCGTGTTCAGCGCGAATTTCGCCCTGAGCAGAAAATCTTGTTGCACGGGTTGTTTGTTTACCGTGACCGTTTTTTCTACAATCGCGGCCAGCTCGCCTGTATTAAAGTCGCACATGAGCGATTTCAAAGCGTAACCGAGTTTGGTACGCATGAACAGCCGGCGGTCGAAGTGCGCGACAATTACCTCGCCGTCGAGCGAGCCGAGACATGCCTGCGCCGTCAGGTCAGGGTTGTCGTCGAGCACGTAACGGGTGAACAGCACCCCCTGAAAGTTGGCCTGCACCTTAAAATCAGGGTTCATGAAGGTCAGGCGTGAGTGATCCCCCGCTGCTGCCATGATGAACCGGCCCTTCGGCAAGACATGCAGGTAATGGCTTTCATCTTTTTCCCAGAGAAACTGCCCCTGCTCATTGAACATGTAGACCTGCGAACCGATTTGGGGGTACCAGATATAGAAAGCCCCGTTTTCGGCACCGGTGATGTAACCTTCTTTGCCATCAAGGGAAATTTTAGTGTCGTCTGCTTTTGTGAGCACACTGCCGGGCAGCTGCATCGTGCGCACGAGTTCACCCGTTTCACTGAGCAGGTGCGCGCTATACTGGCCGGTACTTTTGCGTTGGTAAAACACCCGCGCGGCAACCGCCGAGGCATTGGGTTCGGCCGTAAATGCCGTTACCGAATGCAGTTCGGGCAGTAGCACCTCGTGCGTCGCGCTGACGGGTATCTGCCAGAAAACCCAAACGGCGACAAAGGTCGCAAACGCCAACCGGGGAATCATTGCGCCGGGACACCCTCACGCAGTTCTTTCATCTTTTTCATGATTTCTACGTACGTACCGTATTTATCACGGAAATCCTGGTATGAATAGATGTAATATTCATAACCCTGTTCGGTTAGAAACAGCTGGCGGTTACGGCAGAACTGCTCTTCGCTCGATTCGTTGGTGATAACCGAATAGAACAGCGCCTGGTTGCCGTTTGCTTTGGGGCGCAAGACACGCCCGAGCCGCTGCGCTTCTTCTTGCCGGCTGCCGAATGTGCCTGAAATCTGAATCGCGACGTTGGCGTCGGGCAGGTCGATCGAAAAGTTCGCAACTTTCGAGACGACGAGCGCCTTGATCTGTTTTGTGCGAAAGGCTTCGTAAAGGCGTGCGCGTTCATCGAGCGGCGTTTTACCTGTAATCAGTGGTATTCTGAAACGCGCCGAAACGCGCTGCAGCTGGTCGAGATACTGACCAATCACCAGCACCTGGTCTTCGCGGTGGTGGTAGAGCAGGGTGCCGATCACGCGC
>JAKQXK010000304.1 GCA_029561505.1 Spirochaetota bacterium
AGTGCCAGCTCAAATTACAGCAGAACGCAGTTTACGACGGGCCGTGCTTCTATCGGCGCGATTTTCTACTTTAATTAACCCGGCATTCCCAAAACCCCTGACGCAACGCGTCAGGGGTTGGGAACCACTCTCACCACATCGCCCGCTTTCATATGCCGTGTGGCCTGCGCATCAGCCGACCGGGCGCGTAAGATGTCGAAATCCTTCTGTTCTGTTTTAAACTCAAAGGTTTTGCCGAGTTTGTCGGTTACGACGAATTTCGTTGCGTTCGTGACACCGTCGCGTTTGCCGACGTTGACCAGAATCTCGTCGTCGTCGAGAATCTTCAGTACATTGCCACCGACTGGCGCGTTTGCATAAACGAACTCAGCCAGGCGTACCGCCGCCTTGTTGAGGTATTCGCGCCCTTCTGCCTTAAACCGCATATCACCCATGCGAATGCCGGTTTCGGCGTCGACGAGTTCAGCGGTTACTTCAATGCCGTGTGCGAGTTCACTCACTTCACCCGTCAAAACCACGCTCAGCGTGCGCCGGGTAAATGCCTGCGAATTTGCCTCGCCTTTCAGCGCATCGCTGTAGGTCTGCCGCAGCCTGCGCAGATTTTCGGGTGAGAATATCTGCGCCTGCGGCAGCGCGGCCATTTCGCGTGAAATCGAGCGCACACGCCCGTAGTCTTGCAAAGCGACACGCGCGCGATCAGCAACTGCGACCCCGCCGAGAGGGTGGTCATTCAGTGGATTTCTGACCCTGAAGGGAAATACGTGCACTGGCAGAAGGTTTTTCACCCGCTCAGGTTGGGCAAAACCCGCCTTGTGGTACCAGAGATCGCGCGATTCGATCTCGAGCTGCTCAAACATTTCACGATAAGTCTGGTCGCCAGTTGTCTCGCGCAGAAACACGAGCTCGTCTGCGAGCCGTTCATAATCTTTTCGCTGCCTGAAATATTTCAGAAGATCACGGTGCGTTTCGATGTAAGCGGGAAACAGAAATTCTGTCCATCTGAGTTCGCTGAGTGCAAACTCATCAGCGTTGCGGTCAGATTCCCGTTTCGCGATCTGCCGGTGATAGCGGGCAGCTTTGGTCGTGGCGCTGCTTTCACGGCGTTTGTTTTGTGCGACAAGGGTCAGTTCGTACTGGTGGCGCGCAAGGTCATCGTCTTCGTTGCGCCGAACAAAATCACCCAGAAGCTTTACCGCCTGCTCAGATCCGGGTGCGCACAGCGAAACGTACGCAACAATGCTACGCGACTCGGCGTCGGCCTGCGTAACACGCGCAAGATAGTCGCCGGCCTCATTGCAGCGGTTGGTTACTGCCAACAGCTGCGCGAGCATCAGGTTAACGGCGAGATTTTCTGGGTTGTTTGCGTGCGCATGCCTGAGAGCATCCAATGCCTTGACGGAACTTTCTTCTGAAGATGCAAACAGGTTCAACCGCGCAGATTCGAAATATGCATCTAAACGGGCGCGCGCAATCGCGACTGCAAGGTCGCTGCTTTCGGGCAAGAGCGTCTGCACCTTGCGAAACTGCGCCTCGGCCTTTTCAAACTGCCTGAGCTTCAGATAAAGCGAAGCGAGGCGCAGCTGCGTCTCGGTATGGCCTGGATTATCGCGCAGAATGCCTTCTATTTTGCGCCGCGCGATCGAAAACTGACCGTTGTCGATCAGAAGCTGCGCGCGCAACGA
The DNA here is from genome assembly GCA_029561505.1 of Spirochaetota bacterium. Classification (GTDB taxonomy): domain Bacteria; phylum Spirochaetota; class Leptospiria; order Turneriellales; family Turneriellaceae; genus Turneriella. The sequence continues at coordinate 1,683 of JAKQXK010000304.1, forward strand.
TTGTGCGTCGGCATTGTTGCGCCTGAGTTTTTCAGCCTGGGTGAGACAGGCCTCCATGCCGGGACCATTACGCAACGTATATTCGACGCGCGCACACAGAATGAAAGCCGCCTCATTTTGTTTTTCGAGCGTCAGCGCCTTTGCCAGCAACTGTGAAGCCAGTTTTGGTTGTTGAGCCTGGTGCGCAAGACGCGCCATCAGCAGTAGCGACGGCACATGGTTGCCGTTCTTGCGCAACGCCTCGCGCACCATATCGGTCGCCTTGAGGGTGTCGCCGGTTTTTTCGAGGCCAATGG
>JAKQXK010000571.1 GCA_029561505.1 Spirochaetota bacterium
GGCATAAACTCACCAAAAGGTAACAGAAAGTTTTTCTGGTAGTTGTTCAGTGGGGTGCCCTCTGCATTGAGGTGCCACATGTTTGAATAGTCGCGCCGGGTAGCCTGTTCGTGCAGAATATCATTGATAATCAGCGGTGTCTGCGTCACCCGCTGCAATTCGGTAATTGCGGTGCGCAGAGTTTCAGAGCGTTCGAACTCCATGGCCGGTATTGAGCTTTCTGGCCAGACGACAAGGTCGGGCTTTTTGCCCGCCGCAGCAGCGTCGGCGACGAGTTTCTGCGTTTGCCCCAGCATACGCGTGATGATGTAGGGCCGCTCGTGGTAGCTGGTGATGAGCGGTACATTGCCCTGCGGCACGCCGATCTGCATTTTGGGTGCCGCAGCTTCGCGGGCCTCAAAATGTGCAAATCGAAATGCGCCGTAAGCATGCAAAACTACGAAAACGGCAGCAAAACCCTGCAGCTTACGGTTGCGCCTTAAAAATTCGACCATCGGGCGGCGACCGGGTACGAAATAATCTTTTAGAGCGGTGAACAGCAGGTATTGCAGCAACACCCAAAGAACCGAAAGCCCGCGCGTGCCGATAAGGTCGGCTGCCTGCGCAAACCATAAATTACCGCTGACAAGGTTGCCCCCGTGCCATGGAAACAGCTGCCAGCCGATGAGTTCGCACAGCGCAAATGCCGCAGGTACCGCGACGAGTTTCTTTGTCGTGTTCGAAAACAGATCGGCACGGCGCTGCATGAAGCGCAGAAAAAAGAAGAAGAGCAACATCTTGCCGCCGGTGCCCAGCGAATAAAGCAGAAACAACGGAAATGCAACCGCAGAGGGCATCATGCCATAGACGGCGATGGTGTGCATGATCCAATGGTAGCCGATTAAGTTCAGAATCAGCGTGAAGACTACCCACAGCAAAAATATTCGGCGCGTCGTCAGCGCGTAGTTCTCAAACAGGTAAAACAGCGGTAGCAGGGCGAGAAATCCTAATGGGAAAATATTATAGGGAACAAACGAAAGTGATGCCAGCACCGCAGACGCTGCAGTCAGATAGAGCATTTTTCTGAGGGTTTGGCGTTCGTCAATCGACGCGGCTTGTTTCTTAGACATGTTTGCTGATTACTTTTTTCATGCGTTCGAGCACAATCGCGGGCACCTGGTCGGCAATGTTGCCGCCGAAATAGGCGACTTCTTTTACGATCGTGCTTGAGATAAACGAGTTGTCAGAACCCGCCATGAGAAACATGGTTTCGAGATCGGGCAGAAGCTTTCGGTTCATGAGAAAAATCGCATGTTCATAATCAAAGTCAGAAACCGCTCGCAGCCCGCGAATCACGATGCGGGTATTGTGCGCCCGGCAGAAATCGACGAGTAGCCCTTCGAATGTCTGCACCTTAACCTGCGGGTAATCTTTTAAAACTTCTTGAATAATTTCAACACGCTCTTCAGGTGAGAAGAGGCTTTTCTTTGAAGTGTTCTTCAGCACCGCAATCGTCAGCGAATCGACGACGCGTATCGATCTTTCGACAATATCGAGGTGTCCATTGGTGAATGGGTCGAAACTGCCGGGGTAGACTGCGGTTTTCACAGCTGTACGGCTGTCGATGACCGAGGGGGTGTAAAGTTTTTCCTGATGTGGCGTGCGGCCCCCGCGCCAGAAACCGGTTTACGCCCGATGCAGCAACAAAACCTTCAGCTGTGCTGCAAATTCTGCGAATCATGAGCTGGTGCGCAATACTGGTGTTTCTGCTTGTGGCGTGCCGCGACGCAAAAGAACCGAAGATTCAATTCGATGCAAAAACCGGCAGAGTGAAAATTGAGTATGGCTCTGAGCGGCTGATCGATTCTGTCGTCACGAAACCTCAATTAACTTCAGTCGCCCACGCAGTGGTCGGGCGAATATGGCTCGTGAAATTCTCACGCAGCGACAGTTGCCCTTCAGAATACATTGCGCTGCTGCCCGAAGGCAGAACCAGCGAAATTTTTGGTAATTGCAATGAAATCAGCGAAACTCGGCACGAAGCCGACCATCTGGCGTTGATCTTTGCTGAAGATAACGAAACCCAGCGCGCAGCGGAAAAAGTCGACCTGAAGTAGCGCCGTTGTCTGACGAAGCGGCGAGATTTTGTTGCCGCGCGCTTGCCGTCTCTCTAAACTGTAACCATGGAAACGGGGCTTCAGAATTTTCACCCCGCGGTACAAAAATGGTTCGGTGAAACACTCGGCACGGCTACCCCCATTCAAATTGAGGCATGGCACGCATTATCGAAGAAGCAGCATGCCGTGATCAGCGCTCCGACGGGCGAGGGCAAGACGCTCGCGGCATTTCTCGCCGTGATCGACAGGCTGGTAAAGCGCGCGATCGCCGGTGAAAATATTCGCGATACCCGTGTGCTCTACGTGTCGCCGTTAAAGGCGCTCTCGAACGACATTGAGAAAAACCTGCAGTTGCCGCTCGCGGGCATTCAGCGCCAGCTCAAGGCCGCCGGGATTCACATCGACGACATTCATGCAATGGTGCGAACCGGTGACACTTCAGCCGCTGACCGCGCAAAGCTGGTGCGCCTGCGACCGCAGATCGTGGTCACTACCCCCGAATCACTTTATCTCATGCTCACGAGCGTATCGGGCCGGCAGATGCTCGAGACGATAGAAACAGTTATCGTCGACGAAATTCATGCTCTGGCACAAACGCGGCGTGGGTCTCACCTTCTACTGTCTCTCGCGCGCCTCGAAAGTATCTGTCGTGACAGCGCGGTACGAAATGGTCTCGTCTATGAACCATTTCAGCGTATTGCCGTCTCGGCTACGGTGAAGCCACTGGCGTCTGTCGCAAAGTTTCTAGCCGGTGATGCACCGGTGGCGCTTTGCCGCGACGAGCGGGCGCGCGCCTTCGACATTCGTATGCTGCTGCCGTCGCAGCCTCTCAGCGCTGTGATGAGCGGCGACGCATGGCAAGAAATATACGCTCAGCTGGCACACGAGATTCTGAAACACCGCACGACGCTCATCTTCGTGAACAACCGGCGGCTCTGCGAGCGACTGGCGCGCCACCTGACTGAAATATTGCAAGAGGGTGTTTCCACACACCATAGTTTACCCTCAGACGGCGTCCATGCCGGGGCAAACCCTGTTGTCTCCACACACCATGGATCACTCTCGCACGCGCAGAGGTTGCGCAGTGAAACACTTTTAAAAGAGGGAAAGCTCAAAGTTATGGTCGCCACGAGTTCACTCGAACTCGGGCTCGACATCGGCACGATCGATCTCGTCGTGCAGATCTCTTCGCCGCGTTCGATTCATGCTTTCATTCAGCGAGCGGGAAGGTCAGAGCACCATAAGAATGGTACCTCGCGCGCGCTGCTGGTGCCGCTGACGCGCGACGACCTGTCAGAGTGTGTCGCGCTCGTGCGGGCGCTGCGGCAAGGGCAACTCGAAACAATTGAGCTTGCGACGGCTGCGCTCGACATTCTCGCGCAGCACATCGTCGCAGAGGTTGCCATGCGCGATGTCGCAGCAGACGAGCTTTTTGCCATGATGTCACATGAAGCGGTGTGGAAAAATCTCACGCGTCAAGATTTTGATGCCGTTCTCGAAATGCTGAATGACGGCTATTCGCTGCGCTTTGGCCGCAGGTCGCGCTATATTTTTTATGATCGAACCGACAAGATCTTGCGAGCGAGGCCCGGCGCACGCATTATAGCCGCGTTGAACGGCGGCGCCATACCTGAAAACTTTGAATACGAAGTCGTCGAAGAAGGCGACAATACCTTTGTTGGCACCGTGCACGAAGATTTTGCCATCGAGTCGTCTCAGGGTGATGTTTTTCAGCTGGGCAACCGCATGTGGCAGATTCGCCAGATTTCAGGCAATCGGGTTACCGTATTGCACGCACCCGACAAACACCCGACGATACCCTTTTGGATAGTCGATGTACCGGGGCGAACCGACGCGCTCAGCGAAGCCGTAAGCTCAATGCACGAGCTTTACAACGACCTGGCCGACCCAGAGGTTTTTACCGCACAAGTCGCAGCCGAAACCGCGCTCGCTCTGCCGATTATCGGGCAGCTCGCCGAATATTTTCGCGAAACGGCTGAGAGCCTTAAACAATTGCCGACGCAGACATCGATTGTGCTTGAACGATTTTTTGACGAAGTGAAGAACTGCCATATAGTTCTGCACTCCCCCTTTGGGGCTCAGGTGAACCGCGCCTGGGGGCTGGCACTCAGAAAACGTTTCTGTCGCCAGTTCAACTTTGAGCTGCAGGCTGCGGCAAATGACAACGCAATTATTCTGTCGCTCAGCCATACGCATAGTTTTGCCCTGCCCGAGGTCTTTAGCTACCTGAAATCTCAGACAGCCGAACAGGTGCTGGTTCAGGCTCTGCTCGACGCGCCGATGTTCGAGGTGCGCTGGCGCTGGAACGCGTCGCGCGCGCTCGCAATTTTGCGCCGCAGCACGCGCGGTAAAGTACCGGCGCAGTGGCAGAAGAGTGGGGCACAAGACCTTGTTGCGTTGCTTTTTCCCGACCAGATTGCCTGCGCCGAGAACCTGAGCGGCCCGCGTGAGATTCCCGAACACCCGCTGGTGAAACAGACAGTCAGCGATTGCCTCAATGAAGCCATGGACGCACAGGGTTTCTTGCGCGTACTCAAGGGCATTGAATCGGGGGCGATTCGCGCGACCGTCATTGACAATGCGACGCCATCGCCGCTCGCGCATGAAATTATCAACGCGCGGCCGTACGCTTTCTTAGATGATGCGCCGCTTGAAGAGCGCCGCACTCGTGCGGTGTACACAGAGTTAACGGTGCGCACCGACGTAGAGGCGCGGCAGGGCGACGAAATTAGCGACGAGACGATCGCCGCCGTCAAAGCCGAGACGCTTTACCCCGCACGCAATGAGAATGAACTCTATGACCTTTTGACGCAGTTTGCGGTGGTGCCCGAAAGCGAAATTTTAATTCATGGC
>JAKQXK010000618.1 GCA_029561505.1 Spirochaetota bacterium
TCTTGCGCCATTACGGGCATAACCAGGGCCATAAGGCTAATTAAAGAAAGAATTGAGATTACTTTTTTCATGTTGTCCTCAAATGTTGGTTTTATTTGACCCTTGCGGGCCACGGATAGGACGCCCAAAGCCATTGCGGCGGCCACCAAATATTCGCCAAAGGCCAGGCTGCTTCACGGGAAATCGCGATTTGCAGCGCACACTTCTATGAGGTTTAGGCGCATATGCAAGTTAAGGGAAATACATTTCTGGTGACCGGCGGCACCTCGGGGCTCGGGCTTGCGACCGTAAGGCATCTGGCTTCATTGGGCGGCAATGTTGTCATAGCTGATTTGAGTAAGCCCGAAGGGCTTACTCAAATCAGCTATGAATTTATAAAGACAAGTGTAACTAACCCCGACGAAGTGCAGGCCGCGGTTGACCTGGCGTTCAGCAGGTTTGGTGGCCTTCATGGAGTTATTAACTGTGCCGGCGTCGGCAATGTTGTGAAGACTGTCTCAAAGAAGAAATTTGGTGCTCTCGAAGCGGCGCGGCAGATTATCGAGATAAACCTCATGGGCACGTATAATGTTATCAGCATTGCCTCGACCCCAATGAGTAAGCAAGAGCCGAATTCTGACGGTGAGCGTGGTGTCTTCATTAATACGGCGTCGGTTGCCGCCTATGACGGCAAGGTTGGTCAGGCCCCCTATTCTGCCTCAAAAGGCGGCGTCGCGAGCATGACGTTACCGCTCGCGCGCGAAATGGCACAATATGGTTTTCGGGTGATGGCGATCGCACCCGGCGCATTTGAAACACCGATGGTCGCACGCCTGCCGGGTAAAGCCTCTGAAGAACTGGTTGAGACGATACCTTTTCCGAATCGTATGGGCAGGCCACCCGAATTCGCGCAGTTGGTGCAGCACATTGTCGAGAATACTTACCTCAACGGCGAAGTGATTCGTCTCGACGGGGCGATCAGAATGACGTGAAGATTAAGAAGCAGAAAAATTCTGAATCCTCATTCTTGCTTTCGGCATCTCAGTTGGTCAGGGGTATGCGCATAATCGCTGGCATTTTTACGCACCAATAGAAAAGCGCCGACAGATGCATAATAAATCAGGCGCTCTGCTACTGGCTCTGGCAGCGATGGCCCCGCTTACAGCCAAAAACCATGGTGGAGTTAATCTGAACGCGCAGTGCGCCAGGCAGGCGCCGGGTTCCCGCGCGGTCATGGTAGACGACGCGAACAAGGTCACGAAACAGAACAGCGCACCCAATCGCGCCTATAGCTGGCGCTGCCAGCTCAAAGACGGATCACTGCAATCGATGAACCTAAACGCCGCTTGCGCCGCGCAGCATGGTGCGACTGCAAAGGCCGAAGCATTTGATAAGAACGACGCGTATTCATGGAAATGCGTTTCTGCAGAGGCACCGCCGCCGGTCATCGCAGCGGGCACCCTGGTCGATTATAAAAATTACAAAGGGCAAAATGAGAAATTGTATGCCTACCCGGGAACGCGATCGGTTATTCTCGTGCCAACGCCGCTCTCGCCCGCAGAAGCGGCTGCAGCGAACCGCCTTATCGACAGCTGCTCGGCGGTTTTTGCCGACATGTCGGTCAGCAGATGGCCATATAATACTTTGCCGCAGTTTCCCGGCAAGTCAAGCGTGGCGGTCGTCAAAGCGACTTGCGGCGCTGGTTGTGGCGCGGGCGGCCGGGCTGAAATTCAAACAAAAGAATTCAACGACGCGCACAAGCGCATGGGCAGCCTCGAGAATGTACCTACCTGGCAGGTCGGCTATTATGAGCTCGGCCGCGGCGGCTCAAGCCATAAGAATCCCGGTTTTGTTTTTTATCCGGCGCTCGACCCGAGCGCGGGGCACGATGTCGTTGCTTCGGCTTTTCCCGAATTTGTGATGAGCGTCTGCGTTGATCGGTTAGGGGTGACGCCTGCCGCTTACGAGCAAAGTTACAAGACGGCGGGATATCCTCGTGGGCCGGGAGTGGTTGAATATGGCAGGCGCTATCGTGAAACAGCGCGCAGCTTCACGCAGGCACTGGAAAAAGACTTCAACGGATATTACCGCGGTTGGGCGCTCAGCAGCATGCTGTTCGATCTTTATCAGCAGTTTGGGTACGAGCGCATGCAGGCGTTTATGGGCAACCTCGCCGCGATAGCAACAGAATCAGGTCAGGTTAAATCGCATGCGCAGGTCAGCAAAAATCTGCTCGAGGCGGCGCGACGCACCGGCGGCGAGGCGATGGTATCGTATCTTAGAGGTACATGGCGTGTCGCCGATTGAATGGCACAGGCGCACGGCCCCGACTGTGTTTCTGTGTTAATTTGTTGACGGCGCGCCATAGCGGGTATACAAATCGCTATGCTGAAAAATATCACCCTGCGAATCGATGAGAACACACTGAAGCGGGGCAAACACATTGCTGTCGAGCAGGGTAAGTCTCTGTCAAAATGGGTCACCGACCTGATCGAGAGCAGCACGCAAAACTCTGCTGAGGTCGACAAGGCGAGGGCGCATGCGTTAAGGACGATCAGAAAGGGGGTTCAGCTGGGTAAGGGTCAATTTTCGCGCGAGACCCTTCATGAACGATAACCTAAAAGCCATTGCGGCTGAAAGCGTATTCGTCGACACGAACATATTGTTCTACGGGGTCAATATCGGCAACCCTGATAAGTACGCTCAGGCTGGGGCCTTGCTTGAACTTTTATGGAATAAATCTATTCTACCGAGTATCAGCACACAGATCTTACAAGAATTCTACGTGACGCTACTTAAGGGCAAGATCGAAATTGACGAAGCACAGAAAATCGTGAAAGATTATTATGTGTGGAATGTTATTCCCGCTAGTACAGCTCTGATGGATCATGCTTTTCAAATTCAGAAGCGCTACCTTCTGTCGTTTTGGGATTCATGCGTGTTGGCCGCTGCTCTGCAGGCCCAGTGCTCTTACCTGTTGACAGAAGATCTAAATCACGGTCAAAAATACGGAAAGCTGACGGCGATCAATCCGTTTCATAAAACTTACGCCGCATAGAAACTATTCGACCCTGATCGCCCGCCGGCCCTTTAGCCTATAGCGGTGCTCTTCACCAACTTCGCGCAAGAAGCCGCCGAAGACCCAGCCGGTTTTGCCACGGTACGAAACTTTATACCATTTACCCTCGACACTGCGCGCGATATCGTCGGGGCCAAACCGGTCTAAAACCTGCACCGTTGCCCCATATGGTATCGCGCGAATGAAATTGCTTTTGCGACCTGGTGCGACGCGCAGCGCAAGCTCTGAGATCACGGCAACTTCCATGGGGCCCGCTTCTGGCATAGCACGCGCGACGGGTTCGGGCGGTGGTGTTTCAACAACTGCCAACGCAGGGGGCGGTTCAACCGGTTTCGCTGGCGCAGATTTACAATTAACGACCACAGATAAGCACAACGCAAGGTTTACCGCGAGCAAACCACCGGACCAAGATCGCATCAGCGAGAGTTGTTCACCAGCTGCTCATGTCAATTGCTTTCATGGGCACGTAACAATCTTGACAGCGCGACTACAATCAAATGGTATTCGGTCATGTCATCTGAACAGGTAGCCGCGCTCAACAAAATCGTTGCGATGGTCGACTCTAAAGCTGCAGAATTTAAGAATGAATATATGCGCTGGCCTGAATCGAAGCGCTTCGCCAACCGCAAGTTGATTCTCGACCTGATCGAAGACGCAAACACGCTCGGTCGGGCTGTGAAACCGGTGCCTACCGAATTACTTGAAGACCTGAAGCGTCTCGGCGACCAACTGGGTCGGTTGCGCTGATAGCAGTTGCCACACGCGACTGACACCTGCAGTTCTCACCGTTAGTTGAGCGACGATGCTCAAGCTACCCCCATATGAAATGCACTACCCAATTCCCGGCCGCCTCGAGATTCGGGTAAAACCCCGCTACTGGTTTGCTCTTGTTGTCGCGTTACTCGTCGCACCGCAGGCTGTTTTTTATGTCTGGTCTTACGATGCCTACTGCGCATTCATCGCATTTGTGCTCTCGCCCTTAGGTGAGGATCTATCAAGAGATACAGCCCGTAACGCATACACAGTCTTTCCGCTGCTCATCGCAATAATTATGATATTGTGCATTGCCGCGCACCAGCTGTACAAGCGTCACGGCCTGATAGAAGTCACACGCCACGGTGTGCGCATCGTGAGAAATACTCATTTTTGGCCTCGCGGAGAAGTTTTTGTACAGCATGCAGAAATTGCAGAACTGAACGACGAAATTTTTTATGTGCGTTTCGAAGAAGCGGGCACGCAACTCGTTTTGAAAAATCGCGGCGGGCTGCGCCTAGAGCTTGTCAAGATCTGGGGCCGCGACCGCACAAGCACCAACAACTACATGGCGCTCAGCAAAGAAATTCGCAACGTGCTCGGGGCGGTAGGCGTATGAATAAGCTGCTGGTTGGTCTCGGCCTCGTGATAGCATTCGCGGTTGCGGTCACGGGACTCGCCACATTGCTCAATGGGGTGTTCGGCTGCCATATCGCGATTGAAGGCACTGAGGCACCTGCAGACGTGCGTGGTGGAATTATTCTTCTTTGTCTCGCGTTAACGATTTTGCTGGGTCTGTTACCGTTCGTTCACGCTCGTCTCTCGCAGCTGCTTTCGACCTACAGGCTGCTGATTCTGCCCTATCTGGCGTTAACGCTGGGCATCACGGGCTTACCCGTTTATCTGCAATTCAATCGTGGTGCACCTTACGCCGATGCGCACGCCGCACTTTGGCGCGGCGATGCCGCATTTTTTCGCGAGGCGAAAAACCTGCAGTCGCTCAAGGGCGAAGAACGCGAGAGGCTGTTTGCTGAGACGATTCGCCACAAACGGGCTGACATTGCGAGGCTTCTCGCACCGACGCTAAACAACCTCAGCGGCTACCCCGAATCGCCAAATGCATTTCTGGCTGCTTATACTGCAAATGCCGAAATTCTGCAATTACTGATCGATCATAACGCCGATCTTTCTTATCGTGAACCACTAACTGGCAACGGCCTCTTGCACCAGATTGTTTCGGGCAAAGGTGACACACGCGAGCAACTGCAATGCCTGCGACTGTTGCACAAGCGTAACATGCTCGACGTCAATGCGACAGGCAATTTTGGTACAACCCCGCTCATGATCGCCGCCGAACGCGGCAATACCGCGGTCGTGAAGCAACTCATTGCCTTGGGTGCGGCGGCAAACCAGCAAGACCAGGGCAAATCAACTGCGCTGCACAAGGTCTGTGACAAGACGATCGTATACCCAGACACGAGCGAGCTGGCGCGTCTCGAGGTCGCACAAATCTTGTTACGGGCGGGCGCAGACCCCGGTCAGAAAAATGCGGTCGGCTATGATTGCGTTGAGCTTGCGAAGGCTGCAGGGTTCAGAAAGTTAGCCGCGAGCCTTCGACATTAAAAGGCATTGGTACCGATGCACATAATTCAGCCTTGGCAGAATATCGCCGCTTTGTCAATCTGGCCGCTAATGCTATCTTCGTCAGGAAATCGACCCACATGAGCGCGAGCCTGGTTGCCTACCGCGGCGACCTTCAGGGGGTGCGCGCGATTGCAGTGCTAGCAGTTCTGCTCTTTCATGTCTGGCCCTCGGTGTTTCGCGGTGGCTTCGTCGGTGTCGATGTCTTTTTCGTGATTTCAGGGTTTCTAATCACGAGCCTCTTGGTTGCTGAGATCGACCTTAAAGGAAAAATCGATTTGCTGCAATTCTGGGCGCGGCGCATGATGCGCTTGCTGCCCGCGGCCACTGTTGTTTTGCTCGCTGCGCTCGCCGGCGCGCTCATCTATTTGCCGCGCACCGAATTCGTGAACTCGGCGAAACACGTGCTTGCTGCGGCTCTCTACGTCGAGAACTGGGCACTCGTAGCGCAATCGGTCGACTATTGGGCCACGGGCCAGGCACCTTCGCCGGTGCAGCATTACTGGTCGCTTTCGATTGAAGAGCAATTCTATTTTGTCTGGCCCCCCATTGTTGCGCTGACGGCATTTTTCAGCACGCTCGGCTGGTTCAGCTTTCGCAAAGCTGCGGCGTGGCTTCTGGTCGGTGTCTTAACGGTTTCGCTTGCGCTCTCGATTCTGCCAGGGCTCGACGCGGGCGATTCGTACTTTAAAACGACAACGCGCGCATGGGAACTCGCACTCGGCGCGCTCATTGCGGTCGTCTGGCCGAAAATCAACTTTGCTAAATGGGTACGCAGCGTTTTGGGTTGGCTGGGTTTCGTGCTGGTGGCGCTCGCCATTCTCTTCATCAACGAACAGATGCGCTTTCCGGGCTGGGTTGCGCTCGTACCGACTTTGGGGGCAGCGCTGTTGCTCGTTGCCGGTGACGCGCCGTGGTCGCCTTACCGCCTGCTCGCAGCGAAACCCGTCGCCTATGTAGGCGACATCTCTTACGCACTGTATCTGTGGCACTGGACGATAGTCATTTTTGCAAGGCCACTCGGTGAAGACGCAGGCAAAGCGGCGAATCCGGTTTTGATTATTGGTCTGACGTTCGCGCTCGCGATTGCGACCAAGTACTTCATCGAAGACCCGTTTCGTTACGGTCGCTTTAGTTTTCATCTGCGCTCGAGCACGCGCGCGCGCGGCATTCTGAAAGCGTTCGGCGCAGCGCTCGCGATGATCGGTGTTACCGCTGGCCTCGCCGCCGCATTAGAGGTGCGGCAGCTACGCATCAACGAAGAACTCTTGCAGCAGAATTTTGCATCCTCCATCAAAGACCCCAACTACCCCGGCGCGGCAGCGCTCGACGTGCGTTGGCCTGCGAAGGTACCACCCGGCATGCCGCTGCGGCCCAACCCGCAGATTGCCGAAACCGACATGCGCTACCGCTACCGCGACTGCATGAACATGGGTAAGGTGTGCGAATTCGGCAACCCACAGGGCAAGACCACGGTTGTGCTCGCGGGCGACTCGCATGCGATGCACTACGCGCCCGCGCTCGAGACGATCGCCAAGAAACAGAACTGGAAACTGCTCGTGATGGTCAAAGTCGCCTGCCCGCTCGGCGACTTTGGCCTCTACAGCGAAGGCAAGTACCGCGGTGACTGCGACCTGTGGCGTGGCAAAATGGTGAAGTGGATGCAAGACGCGAGACCCGATTTTATCGTGACGTCCGGCGGGCTGCAGGGTGTTTACGGGGGCTTGCCGCCGCTCGAAAAGCAGATCGAAGGTTACCGCCGCCTGTGGCAGACGCTGAAAGGCGACAAGGGCCGCCTCATCGTCATACGCGACAACCCCCTGATTAAACTCAACCCAGGCAAGTGGCTCGAAGTACCGCCCTGTCTGTCATGGCACCCAAAAAACCCCGAGCGCTGCAACAAACCGCGCGAGCCGACGCTCGACAGCATGAAAGACGCAATGCTGCTCGCGGCAAAAGACCAGCCGCGCACAGGCACGATAGACCTCACGCCCTGGCTCTGCACGAAAGAGATTTGCCCGGCGGTCATCGGCAATATCGTCGTCTACCGCGACGCCCACCATTTGACCGAGACGTATATGAACACCTTGGCGCCTTACATTGAGGCTGAGCTAGTGAGGGTGATGGCGGCTCTTCGCTAGGCAGGGTTCCAATAGCCCGGGGTCAACAACCCGGGCTAATGGAACCCAACCAATCCAGATTCTGCTTTACATAATGAACGCCGTTAGTTATACATCCTAACAATAACTAACGCTGTTAGATTCATATTTAACAGTGTTAAAAAATTTGCAACCCGATGAAGCCAGGTGGCATCAAAGGTAGCAGTAAGCTGACGAGGCTTGTGGCTCCGCACGGAGCCACAAGCCTCGTTGGTAAAAAAGGAGACAAAAATGGCAACGATCCTCATATTCTTCGCGGCGCATTGGTTCGCATCGGCTTTCGCGCAGAGCTTCTTTCTGCACCGCTACGCTTCTCACAGCATGTTCACCATGAACAAAGGCTGGGAGAAATTCTGGCACCTTTTCACGATTATCGCTCAGGGCCCTTCGTACCTGAACCCACGAGGTTATGCGATTCTGCACCGCATGCACCACCAGTTCAGCGATACCGAAAAAGACCCGCACAGCCCGCACCATGCGAAGAACTTCTTCGACATGATGCTCAAAACCAAGCACCACTACGACAACTATGCATACGGTAAAATCGAAGCGCCAAAGGCGTTTTCTGAAAACACGCCTTCATGGCCTGCCGTCGATAACCTTGGTCAGTCGTGGTTTTTCCGCATCGGCGCCGGCGCGCTCTATGCATTCTTCTACATGGCCTTTGTACCCGAAGGCATGTGGTACCTCTACCTTTTGCTGCCCCTGCATTGGTTGATGGGGCCGATTCACGGCGCACTGGTTAACTGGGGTGGGCACATGTATGGCTATGTGAACTATAAAGTGAAGGATGAATCACGAAATGCATTACCCATCGACTTTTTGGTTGGCGGCGAGCTTTACCAAAATAACCACCACGTATTCGGTACGGCGCCGAACTTTGCTAAACGCTGGTTTGAACTCGACACGACGTATCAGGTTATGCGAGTGCTGAATCTATTCCACATTATTCGCCTCAAAAAACCGGCTACGGAGCCGGCCATTGGCGGCGAGGCCAAGAAGAAATCTTCGAAACCGGCCTCTCACCGCAGCTCGAACCGCCCAGTAGCGGCGTAACCAGCCATGGCCTCACCCGTCATCAGGGGAGATCTTAACCCCATGAAGATCACCCCTGTCGAGCGGGCGGCTCGCATCAAAGTCTTGCGCGAAAAGCGCAAGCTCGAACACGAGGGCCGAGTGCGTGAACGCGCCGCGCGCCTGCGATCGAAGAAAATTATTTCTGGTGGCAAAATCGAAGACGGCATTGAGAAAAAACACCCACGGCGCGCGCGCGGGTCGCTGAGCCGCGACGAAATTGTTCGCGCAGCTTTCGAAATCATCAGGGTTGACGGCGTCGAGGGCCTCAGCATGCGGCGCATCGCCGACAAGCTCGGTTGTTCGGTAGCAAGCCCCTATGCGCACTTTGAAAATCAAGAAGAGATTCTGCGCATTCTCATTACCGACGGCGAAAAAATTCTGACGCAAGACCTGAAAAAGGCTCAGGCAACATCGACCGATGTATTCGCCCAGCTCGACGCGATTGCTCACGCTTACTGGAACTTCGCCAGCGAAAACCGGCAGCTTCACAGGCTCATGTTCAGTGCGAGCAGCGGCAAACTCTACCGAAAGTCATTTCCCACTCTGCCCACTTCATACAGGGTTTTTCTCGAGACGATTCGGCGCGGCATCAGTTCTGGCGCGATACCACACCCTCGGCAAAGTTACCCGGCGATCGCACGCACGATGTGGGCATGGATGTACGGGCTCATCGTGCTCGATCTGAACGAAATGGTGCGGCAACCGAAAGGCG
>JAKQXK010000638.1 GCA_029561505.1 Spirochaetota bacterium
GCCGAGCATCACCTCGGCGACGTTCTTGATGCCGGTAACGACATAACCCACCTCGCCCGCCTTGAGCGAATCTTGCGGTACCAGGCGCAGCTGCGAAATGCCAATCTCGTTCACGGGATGAACACCGCCCTTGCGCATGAAGCTGATCTGATCGCCTTTCTTTATTTCACCGTCGAACACGCGTATTTTTTCGACGACCCCGCGGTAGGTATCAAAGTACGCATCGAACACAAGCGCCCGCGCATGCTGCTCAGGGTCTGGCGCGCGTGGGCATGGAATTTTGTCGATGATGGCCTGCATCAGCGCCTCGACGTTGATGCCCGATTTTCCCGAAACTGGCACCGCATCGTCGCCGCTGAGGCCGAGCGAATGGGCGATCTGGTGGCGTGTCTTTTCGACATCGGCCGAGGGCAAATCGATTTTGTTGATTACCGGCAGAATATAGAGATCGGCTTCTAGCGCCAGATAAAAGTTCGCGAGCGTCTGCGCCTGCACACCCTGCGTTGCATCGACGAGCAGCAGCACACCCTCGCAGGCGGCAAGCGACCGCGAAACCTCATAGGTAAAGTCGACGTGGCCCGGAGTGTCGATCAGGTTAAAGAGGTAAGTTTCGCCGTTTTCACCTTTCCAGTAGAACGATGCAGAATTGCTCTTGATCGTGATACCGCGTTCGCGCTCGATATCCATGCTGTCGAGAATCTGGTCTTTACCCGTGCGCTCGTCGGTCAGCTTGCCGAGCGCAAGCAGACGGTCAGCGAGCGTGCTTTTGCCGTGGTCGATATGCGCGATAATCGAAAAATTGCGTATGTGCGAGCGGGGGATATCGGGCATTCTGTCGTCTTTTCCTTTAATTGTCTCTTCCGCACTTTCAGGGAATTTTGACCCGCGGTAAAGGAGTTTACCACGCAGCCAATTCGCCGGCCCGGTAGCCGGCGCGAAGCGTTGGCTTCGCGATTTTTCGCTATGCATGCCGTTAAACACTGGTCGAAAGCGCGCAAAACTATCCTTCTGGTTGTGTTGTTGCTTGCCGCCCTGGCCATAATTAATTTTCGCTGGGTTAAATTTCTGACCCACCTCGCAAAGCACCAGATCGCCGTCATATTTTGCAAAGAGGCGATAGCTGACCGGCTGTTGAGGCCTGACCTGCGGCCAAAAGAACGCGAGGCGCTGCTGCTCACGCAGAAGATCCGCGCCCACGTTGAAAGCCGTTATGCGCTGCAACGCTCGACGAGTTACCGTACCTTTTTCGACCTGAAGCGCAAGGCCCTCGGATACAATATTACCCTGGCCCCGGCGCTCAGCCTTAAGGCTGAATCATTCAATTTTTTCCCGATCGGAAAATTTGACTACCTCGGTTTTTTCGACCCCGATCTCGCAGCAGGCTGGGCAGCGGACTACCGCGCGCAAGGCTATGACGTGCACCTCTCTGAAATCGGCGGCTATTCGACGCTCGGTTGGTTTGAAGACCCGCTATATTCAAACCAGCTCGACTGGGGAGAATACGGACTCGCGCGCCTGTTGGGTCACGAAATCGCGCATGAGCGCCTCTATTTCAGCGACGATACCGCAACGTCTGAACTTCTGGCATCATTTATCGAACGCAAGATCGCGTTCGATTTTCTAAGCATGCAGGGTAAACCGCTGCCCAGTGCAAGCCAGATGGCAGCAGCTGAAGCGGGCGCAAAAAGATTTTATGCGCTCGTTGATTCACTCAAGACCCAACTCGAAAGGGTCTATGAAAGTAATATGCCCAATGCGCAGAAGCTCGCCAGCAAGCAGAGTCTGTTCGAAGAATTTCGCAGAACACTTGCGAAGCGGAAAGCAGAATTTGCCGGGGTTGGCGCAGCACGTGAGTTATCCGCCCTGCCCGACATCAATAATGCGACGCTGATACAATTCAGGCGATACACACCGGTAAACGCGGCGCTGCAGCGCATCTACGATGATTGCCCTGAAATACCGCAGGAAAAATTCACCTGCTGGTTCTCGCGGCTCGAAAGCCTCAGACGCTGCACCCCAAAACAAAGAAAGGCATGGTTAGCAACCGCCGACGCAGCCGCTGAACCATGCCCTCGCTGAAGCCGTAATCTTGCGGTATAAGCCCGAAGATAAGGACGGCTTATTTCTTCGAAGCTGCTTTTTCTGAAATCTCTTTCGAGATGTTCGGTGGCACTTCTTCGTAGTGCTCAAACTGCATCGAAGATGCAGCACGGCCT
>JAKQXK010000667.1 GCA_029561505.1 Spirochaetota bacterium
GATGCCGAGAAGATCTCGACCCTGTCGCAGGCTGATATACTCATTTACGGCAATTTTTATCCCGATGCCGAAGCCGACGAGCTCGTGCTCGACGCCATCATTTATAATGCCGCCGGCAAGCGTGTTATCGGCCGCGTCGAAAACCGCACTCCACTCAATGCCAAAATTTTCAAGAATATTGACCAGATGGCCGCGGGTATCGTCGCTGAAATATACAGATTTGCTCTGCAGGCCAATCAAGACAGCGGTAAAAAAAGTAAACTGAAGCTGCTTGTACTTGTACCATCATATTCGACGAGCGAAGAAGAGGCGCAGGCGAAACAAGAACTTGAAGTTCTGAAAGTTGAGCTTCAGGCCAAGACTCCGGGCAGGTACCTGACAATTTTTGAATTTTTCGACGAATACCATGTCGTCGAAAAAGAGCAACAATCGGCTCTGGGTTATGCCAAACGACGCGAACGCACACAGCTGCAGCTATGGCTCGAGAATTACGGGGTGACGAATGCGATGATCGTGCTCGTGACCGAAAATAAAGTTAATATCACGGCGATAGGCGCCGCAAAATCAGCGCAGGTCTCTTACGCGGTGAACGCTTCGCCCGAAGAGCGGGCGAAACAGCTGGCAGCGGTTGAAGAAAAGGTGCGGGCGAAAGTCGAAATTCGCAAAGACGCGGGGGGCGGCAATGTCGCGCTTCACTGGGGCGCAGCGGTCAGTAAGGGCTTTCTGGCCTCAGGCGACAGGCTGGGTGTCATGACCGGGCTCAACATTCACGCGTCATGGCGTATCCACCGGTATTTTGAGCCGCACCTGCAGGTCGAAGCCTATTATGGCTTCAAGAAAGAAAATGTCTCGCAGATGCTGGGGGGAAGCGCAATGGCAGGTCTGGGCTATACCTTCTCTTCGGGAAAAATTGCCATTCAACCTTACGCACTCGGCGGTATTTTTGGCGCAGAAATCAAAGCGGTGGCCGGTGTCTTCAATGTGCTGTTGCCTGCAGCAGGGTCTGGCTTAATCGTCAGTTATTTTGTTTCACCCACCTGGGGTTTCACTCTCAATACACACGCGCAGTATGTCATCGACAGCTCAAGCCCCGCGCTTTTCGCGGGGGCTACGCTCGCGACGACTTTGCGATTCTGATCTTTAGCTTACGGCAATGCCCGCATGCATCTTGTTCTCATGCGCGGCGATTTCTTTTTCAAACTGCAACGTCCAACCGATGTCGTCGAGACCCAGCAGAAGCTTCTGGCGTAGTGCCTCTGACAGGCTGAACGCGATCTTCTCGCTGTCGAAAGTCAGCACATTCTTTTCAAGATCAATGGTGAACTGCGTGGCCGGGTCTTTTGCAACCGCCTGAAAAAGTTTTTCCACTTCTGCCGCTTCAAGTTTCAGAGGCAGAATTCCGTTTTGAAAGCAGTTGTTGTAGAAAATATCAGCGAACGACGGTGCAATAATAACCTTGAAGCCATAGTCGCCGAGCGCCCAGGGTGCATGCTCTCGCGAAGAACCGCAGCCAAAGTTGTCGCGGGCGAGCAGAATCTGCGCGCCTTTATGCGCCGTTTTGTTAAGTACAAAATCCGCATTTTCGCTGCCGTCGTCTTTGAAACGCCAGTCGTTAAACAAGAATTGGCCAAAACCCGTGCGTTCAACGCGCTTCAGAAAATTTTTCGGGATAATCTGGTCGGTATCGACGTTCGGCATGTCGAGCGGGGCTGCCTTTGATGTTACTGTTTTGAACTTTTCCATTGTTGTTTCTCCTTAAGCGCGTTCAGAGGTCACGCCGTGACCTCTGAACGTGCGTCCACAAAGTGACCGTGCACTGCTGCAAGTGCCGCCATCGCCGGTGATACGAGGTAGGTGCGGCCACCTTTGCCCTGCCTGCCTTCAAAGTTGCGATTCGACGTCGAGGCGCAGCGTTCGCCCGGCTCAAGCACGTCGTCGTTCATCGCGAGGCACATCGAGCAACCCGGCTCGCGCCATTCGAAACCGGCGGCTTTGAAAATTTCATGCAGGCCTTCTTTCTC
>JAKQXK010000689.1 GCA_029561505.1 Spirochaetota bacterium
GTCGTCAATGTCGCCAGCCGCCTTGAAGGCCTTAACAAAGCGGCCAAAACACACATTCTCATCGATGGGGCGACGCAATCAAAGATAGCCGATGCGGTCGTGGCGCGAAGAATTCGATTTCAGCAGCGCATTCGCGGCAAATCTGTCGAAGTCGAAATCTTCGAACCTCTGCGCCTGAAATAAAATGTCTGCGCTGCTGAGAACCGATCGCTACAACGAGCTTTCTGAAACCGAGCGCGCCGCACTTTATGCGCACGCGGGGCTTAATCTTAAAGAAGTTAACGCACAAACCATTGAACCGCTCGCGGCAGAATTTCAGGCGCATGCGTTTGCGGCATTAGAAGCCGCGTTGCAGCGATTTGAAGGCGGCGTACCAGCCAAGCTGATTCTCGATCAGGGCGACCTCGCCGCGGCGGCCGAAAGAGCAGCCAGTACCCATGCCGGCACGCTCGATGCGTTCAGGTTGGCGGCGGCCAACATCACAAAGTTTCATGAGCTGCAACGCCAGCCGGCCTTTTCAGCAGACGTTGCCGGCAACGAGCTCGGCGTGCGTTTCGTGCCTTTCGACCGGGTTGCTCTCTATGTTCCGGGGGGCAAGGCACTCTACCCTTCGACTGTACTCATGGGCGTAATACCCGCGCGTATCGCGGGCGTTCAAGACATTACCGTGCTCACCCCACCCGACCCCGTTACGGGAAGCGTACCCGATATTGTGCTGGCGATGGCACACGCTGCAGGCGCGACGCGAGTGCTGCAGGCTGGTGGTGCGCAGGCAATATTTGCTGCGGCTTACGGTATACCCGAACTCAATCTGCAGCCGGCTGACTTTATTTACGGGCCCGGCAACGTCTATGTGTCGGCGGCCAAAATTCATGTCGCGGGCCAAAACCGTTGCGGCATAGACTCATTCGCCGGCCCGAGCGAGGTCATCGTCATCGCCGACGATACGGCGAACGCGCGTTTTGTCGCGCACGACCTCATGGCGCAGGCCGAACACGATGAAAATGCGCAGGCAATTCTGCTCACGACTTCGTCCCTTCTGGGCGAACGTGTAGGCGTTGAAATTGAACGTTCGCTCGCCGCGCGCAGCGACGACGAAAAGCGCAAACAGATTACCCTCGACGCGATACGCCGCAATGGGCGGGTGCTGATCGTCGATTCGCTCGAAGACGCCGTGCGGATATCAAACCGTTATGCTCCTGAGCACCTCGAAATACAGACTGCGCGCAATGAAGAGATCTTAAGGCAGATACGCTGTGCTGGCAGCATCTTTGTCGGCGACCATGCACCCGTTGCTGCGGGCGACTATTATACGGGCACGAACCACATTCTGCCAACCGCTGGCGCTGCACGCTACGCATCGGGCGTCAGCGTCTACACTTTTTACCGGCGCATTACCTGGCAAAAGGTGACCCGTGCTGGCCTCGAGGCGGGCAAAGATGCAATTTCTGCAATGTCGCGCGCCGAGGGCCTTTTTGCCGAGCACGGTTATTCAGTGCTCACGCGCTTCGAACCTTAAGGTAAATCAACTTTCAAAAGCCCAAGAATCAGCGCCATGCGCACGTAGAGGCCATTATTCGCCTGTTCGAAATAGACGGCTGAAGGGTGCGTATCGAGATCGGTCGCCACCTCAGTCAGGCGCGGCAGCGGGTGCATGATGATCAGGTCTTTCTGGCAGCGTTCGACGAGTTCGCGATCGACGATGTATGCGTCTTTGAAACGTTCATATTCACGGTGGTCGGTGAAGCGCTCTTCTTGAATGCGCGTGATATACCCCACGTTAACAGACCGTAACGCCTCGATATCCTCAGTTTTTTCGTAGCTGACCCCGGCCTTGTCGA
>JAKQXK010000697.1 GCA_029561505.1 Spirochaetota bacterium
GTCTGCTGCATCAGCAGCGTGTCACGCGTAAAATCAAAATAGCTGTTTAGAAAAACCTGGTATTCACCCACCCGGTCTTTGTTGCGCGCGGCAGAAATAAACTTTCTGATGATGTCTTGACGCAGGGCGTCGTCTTCGGCACCGAGGTGCGTTTCGACGTAGATCGAACGCCTGACCTTGGCTTCTTCAATATCGTAGCGCGATTGATTGATCTCGAGAACGTACGCATGCGTCTGGTTGAAGTGTTCGGTGCCGCGGGTATCGAGCAAATAGGGTGACTTAACCGCCGTATCGCGAATCTCTTTTGGTGGTTCGGCCGCGCGCGCCCTCGTTTCAGTACGCTGCGCCGCCGGCACAAACCCTTCGATAACCTCTGCGAGATCTTCGCGAAAAATTGCCGAATACGTATAAGAAATCTGGTTGGTATAGTGTCCCTTAACCGTGACCTTGCCACCGACAGATTCTTCTGAATCAATTTTCAGTAAATAACCGAGCCGGCGCAGCAACAGGTTCGTGAGGTTGCAGAGGTCGATGCGCGGATAAACGCGGTAGGTCAGCAATTGCTCCATAAAATGTTTTTCAGCATTCGAAACATTAAACGATTCGAGCAGGTGCGCGAGTTTCCACCAGTGTTCGATCACCGCGGTATTGAACTCGCGTATAATCTCGTAAGACCTGATAAGTTTGGCGAATTCAATTTTGGGTTCTTCCATTTCAGAGTCGCTGAAATGGTTATAGTACTCGCGGTGCGCCGTTGTCTCAAGCGAACGCGCAGACAGTTCAGATTCGACATGGCTGTAAAGGCGCATGATGCCCACCAGCGCCCCGTCGATATCTTTCAGATTCTTGTTTATGTCTTTTCGCGTTTCGGGCGGCGCAGTCGACAGAAATTTCTGAATATTGTCTGCGTTAACGAGGTGCGCTTCGAGGCCTTTTAGAAATCCGCCTTTAAATGGCAGCAGGTGCTTCGAAGCCTCTGCAGAATCGGCGGCCGCCACCGCATCGTAATTGAACTCAGGTTGGTATGAAAAGGTAGCCAATTGTTACCCCGAATCTGCTTCACCCGCCAGGGGTCGACGCCGGCGCCCTGTACGTGCTGGCTTCGTTTGAAATGCGCTGAAAGAACTCAGGAATATTAATTCGGCGGTTTTTTATCTCATCGGGTGAGAAGAAAAGTGTGCCGACCGCACCTTTCTTGATCGGAATGTCAGAATAGACGAAGCCGTCGCGCAATTCAATGTCAATTTTTCTGGGTATGGCCGCGTTGGTGGCGATGGTGTTTACGAAGTCTGACTGTTTCGGCTTCACCGCTTTCATGACGGCCTCGGCAAATTCAGGCCCGATGCGAAAGATCGAAAGGTAACCGTTCAGGTTCTCGACTGGTTTGTCGAGCCGGTTGCCCGTAAGCAGAATGTCAATGCGCAATTTTCCGTCGGTAATGGAATCGGCTTTCTCTTTCAGCATCAGCGGCTTCAGGTCAATATCTTTAATCTGAATCGTCGACGAATATTCCATTTCGCTCGGCTTAAGTCTGCCGAGGTTGAAGAGTGTATCTGATATTGTGACGACCCCGTTGAGCGTATAAAGCTGCATAACCGGCATGACAAAGACATTGTCTTTGTATTCCATCGAAGCGCCGACGGCCGCATACTTACCGCGTGAATAGATCAGGTTCAGCCATTCTTTACTGTTATTCGGGTCAGGGATCTCAATGTTACCGATGGTGAAGTTATAAGCGCGGTTGAAGTTATAATTTTTAATGATCCGTTCTTTATTACCCGCGCGCAGGTTGAGTGTCTTTTTCAACCGCAGGTCATGTTTGAACGGAAAGTTGAGGTCGACCTTGTTCACCTTAACCTGCTGATTGCGAAAGCTTAAGGTATCGATTTTTATGAGGCCGTTTACCAGATTGCCCTTTGCCGTACCGGCAATGGAAAACAAACCAACCAGAAAGGTGTCGTCGAGAATCTCGCTCTCTTCTTTGCGCGCGAGCTCAACCTTATATTGCAGGTCAGGGACCTTCACAAGCGTGCGCGACTTCTTGCCGGTGGCCGGGTCTTCGACCATTTCAAATATGTCTTTCAGCTCGCCGCTGACGCTCACGTTTAAAGCTTTTCTGAGACCAGTAATGGTGAATTGATCGAGATAGGTATAGGGTGGCGCGATGCGTGCTTTTGCCTTTATCTGAATATCGTCGACGTGAACATCGGGCAGTGCTATTTGCGTCACATGCTGAATCTGTTGTTCATTGCCCACCAGCGAGATATTTGTTTCGCCGTCGGCTCTCAGGGTTTTGCCCGGGTTGACGGTCTTAATGAGGCCGCCGATCTGCTCTTGCAGACCCGCAGGCAGCGTGCCAATCAGTTCTTTGAATGAGATCACAAGCGAATCGAGCTGGTATTTGATATTAGTCGCGTCGGCTTTTTCGACGTGCACGCGCGATTTCAGATCTACCGCGGTGCCGTATTCTTTGTCTTTGTTAGTGAGGTTCACCGCCGGCAGGTCAACCACCACCTGCCTGAAATCTTCGCTGCTTTTGACGCTGCCGCGTACCGCGAAATCTATGCGGTTAATGCCCGATTTGCCGCGGTCGACAAAATATTGTAATTGCGGTGAAAACACGCGCAGGTTGATCGCGAGATTTTGCGGCGAGTCGCCGCTAGCAGCGAAAGTGGTGCTGATCGCACCGGTGGCGGCGCCTGCGGCAAAGGGTGCGATGTTGAACCCTTTGAGATAAAGCGAGAGCTGCGTTTTGCGATCGGCAGCCAGTCTGGCGTCAAGCCCAAGCGCAGCACCGTTTACGTTGGCGCGTAGCTTTGCTTCTGCGGTTTTGACCGGTAATGGTTTTAGCGACTGGTCAATTTCTGCCGCATGGTCAAAATCGAGAACAGGAATCGAGATATTGAACTTACCTGCACGCACTGCGACACGCTCAAGCTTCAGACCACCCTGGTCTTCGATTCTTTTCCCTTGAACCGAGACGCGCGTGGGTTTAATCGAAAAGAATCCAGAAAATGCCGGGTCGCGCTTGCCGGTCAGTTGTGACGTGACCTCGTACACTTTGCCCAGGTTCACTCGCGATGGCGCGGTTTCAATTTTGATTGAGCGCGAAGGCTTCAGTAATTTTTCGCCTGTGCCTGACAGGGCGATCAGCGTTTCTTTCAAAAATTGTACGTTAAAATCTTCGATCTTCAGCCGGTCTTCTTTTGCCTCATAGTCGATTGTGTGCCCGAGTCTGAACGGCAGATTTTGTGTTTTACCCCGCCCCAGCGCCACGGGAAAACTGTCGTTACCTATGTTCATGCGCGAGACAAATTCAGGTTTTTCAGATTGCCCGTCATAGAACAGCAGCCAGAACAAATCAAGATTCGACTTTACCGAAGCTGCAGCGCCCTGGTATGCGACCGAAACCGATTTCTGCGGATTCAGTTGTATCACAAAGGCGTTCAGCAACGAAACCATGCCCGCAATGTCGTTTGTGTTGATTTTGCTGAAATCGTTCGTCAGCAGCGAAACGCCGAAGTGAAAATTCTTGAGGTGGGCATATTGTTTCGTCTTGTTCGTTTTGTCGAGGGCATCGAGCGTAAAATTGAAGTTTTTCAGCGCGATGCGTGCAAAAACCTGTACGTCGAAAAACCACGAAATGATTCCATTGCCGGCTTTCTTGTCGTTTTCGTCTTCTTCTGGTTCTGGCTTTTCTTTGCCGGGTTTCGCGAGCGCAGCGGCGTTGTAGATATTGTTCTTCTGTTCGAGAAAAACTTCGGTGTCTTTCAGCGAAAGTTCGTGAATACCGAATTTACCGCGAAAGAACCCGAATACATTGTAGAGAAGATTGATTTCACCAGCCCGCAGAATGGGTGTTTCGCTGAAACCTGCGGGAGCATGCACTACGATATTTCGAAACTGAAACCCGGTGAAGAGAGAGGTCTTTTCTACCGTGATTTCAAGGCGGCCGTTAGTCGCTTTGGCGAAGCCGTCGACAATAAGCGGCTGCAAAAACGCAGGTCGCATACAATAGTTGTAGATGACGATAACACCCACAACTACAGCGAGCACGATGTAGCGCAGCACCCGAAACACGTGGCGCAGGCGGCCGGTTGGTTTTTGAGCAGGCGGGTTTACGCTACCGTCAGGAAATTCATTCATCGGTTTGGCAGAATCATGCACGTTGCACGCCCACAGGCGGTCAATTGTTCAATGGATTCTCGACGATTTGAGCTCCTGCGGGTTTGTAATTGAACATCGCGCCTGAGATACCCGTGTCGATGGTCATGCCTGAAAATGAATACGTCGTCGTCTCATCGCCATGCTTGAGGCGCACGCTGCGCACCATGCCGCCCGCAACCTGCACAACAATTTCTTCGTAGTGGGCGCCCTTCTTCTTGAAGATGTATGTATTGCCTTGAATTGTCCCCTCATATGATGCGAGAATACCGAGCAGCCCCCCGCCGACACCCGAGACATCTTGCCGGGCGCACAGGGGCGAACTTTTGTTGTGCACCCACAGGTGTGTGCCGTTGGTCGCGATTACACCGGTGCCGGTTTCGACGCGCAGCTTGCCCGGATACTGGTACATGATTTTGCCCGTCTGAATCTGGCCAGAAGACGAGGTGACGGCGAAAGTTGCGCGAAATGAAGAGTAAAGTCCCTTGACCTGGCCTTTCAGTGAATCGTATGCACCGTCGGCCTGCAGCGGCCAAGAACCACACAGAGCCATAAAAATTACCAACGCAGCCGCAAAGCGCGATCGGGGCTGTTTCAAAAATGTATATCCGCCGTTGAGTGAAGTGCCGTTCATAAAGATACGAAGGCTTATATCGTTATGATTGCCTGTAAAGCACGATTCAATTGGCGGCGCGCTCTGTGTCAGTGTTTCGCTGTGTTCACTGCTTTGGCGGCGCCTTCGATTTCAGCGCAAGATTATCTGATACAGCCGCCGTTCGGCTTTGACCGTGAAGTGCGCGATTATTCGCAGCGCCACCTCAGCGACAATGTGCGCTTCTTGTTGTTCCATTCTGCGTTCACCGTGACTCAAACGGGGTATGCCAGCAACTCGGGAAACCTGACGAACCTCGTGATTGCCACTGACTTTGCGCAGCTTGCGGCAAACGGAATTTCAGGCCTCGCGCCGAGCGAAATCGACCGCGACCTCTACAATGCCGAACGATTTACGGTGCTGCTTTATGAGAGTTTTGCCCGCCGATGGGAAAGAATGAACCCTATACCTGGGCTTTATTATTCGTTGCTCATTCGCAGCCCGGCATATCCGTTTATCTTCATGCAGGGGCTCGACGACTACGCGTGGGATTTCGGTACCTTTCCGTTTACCGACGATGAGCGCTTCAAGCAAATCTCGCTGGCGTCGCGCCAGTATGGCTTTGCATTTCGCATCTTGATCTATTGAAAGTTTTCTTTTGCAAGACTGACAATAGATCAAATCGCCAACAGGTCGAGCGCGAAGCCACACGCCTCGGCGTCGACAGGCGCGTAACGTTTCACCAGCTCGTGGTATTCACCGCCGCGGGCGATTGGGTCGGTAAACCCCGCGACGTAGGTTTCGAAAAATACACCGCTATAATAGCTGCTGCGCGGCTCGGCAAGCGGCTGCCAGAAAGTGCGGATGTCTCTTTTTGCTGCCTCTGCGACGATTGCGCCGGCGGCACTCTCACTCGTTTTCAAAGCGGCCCTTATCGATTCTGGCAGTTGCGCTGACGAAGCAGGTGCATTGCCGTTTTCTTGGGGATACAGAAGCCAGAGCGCCAGTTCGGTCGCAGATGCAGCTGCGACACCGAATTTTTCAGTAAGAAGCGTTGAAAAATGCGGGGCGTCACGCCGGCTTTCTGCTTCGCTGAATGCGCCGCCACCGATTGCCAGAAAGGCGTTGTGCAGCGAGACGTCGGTCACCTGCGTGACCGCTTGCAGCGAAAACACTTTTTTCAGAATTTCATCGCTGATTTGAATGAGGTGCCCCAGCTCGGCCGAAGCATTTTCGCCAACAACTTCGCAGCCTATCTGGTATATCTCACGCGGCAGCGGATAATTCTTGCGCACATCTTTGTATACCGGCGCCGCGTAGAAAAACCGGCGAAGGTTCTGGCCCGTTTTTTCGCGAATTTGGCGAACATACCCTTTGATTACCTGCGAGGTGATGTCGTTGCGCAGCGCGAGGCGCTCGCCGCTGTTATCTTTCACGGTGAACATCTGCGCGTGCGTGCCTTCAGAGAATGTTTCGGGAAAATCAACCATCGCCGGCATGATACGTTCAAAACCGTGTGCGCGTACGATCTCCTGTGCGTGGCGGCTCGCTTTCTCTATCGCCGCGGTTGCCTCGACGTCGTACATGCTGAAGCCATAGGGAGATGAAACTTTGCGGTAGGCTTCGGCTGCGCTCAGCCCGGGCGCTGCGGCGGCGCTGTTTGGCGGGGTATTGCTCATGCGAGTTGCTCCAGATCGAGAAGGTTTTTCACCGCGCCAATCGTGTACGTGACCAGGGCAAGCCGATTTGTGCGAATTGCCGCGTCTTCATGGTTTACCATGACGTGCGTAAAAAACTCATCGACTGTCGGTTTGCCGGCGGCGAATTCTGCGAAAATCTCTGTATAATGCTGCAACAGGTCTGCCGATTGTATGCCGCTGCGCTTGTGCAGCGCTTCGGCAAACGCAAACAGGTGCTTCTCCTGTTCGGTGGTGAACTCTGTAGCTTTGACCGTTGCTTTCGCA
>JAKQXK010000704.1 GCA_029561505.1 Spirochaetota bacterium
CCCTGCTCTCGCATATGCGTTTCGAAGATCAGAATCGGATCTGACTTTTGTTTCTCGGCAATCTCGGCCTTGTCGCGGTAGAGATCGGGATCGTACATCGAGTGCGCGCGAAAGCGGTATGTCTGGAACTCCAAAAACTGTGGATTGCCCGATTCGCGCACTTCATTGATCGCAGCGAGTGATTCACGCGTCGTCGCTGCGAGATCCATGCCATCGACGCTGCGCACTTTCATGTGGTAGCTCGCGGCTTTGACGGTCAGGTTCGTTTCAGACTCAGCGCGCGCGAGTGCCGTGCCCATGGCATAGAAGTTGTTTTCACAGGCAAACAGCACAGGCAGTTTCCACAATTTCGCGAGGTTCATCGATTCGTGAAACTCGCCTTCAGCCATCGCACCTTCGCCGAAAAAGACGACCGTCACGGCTTTGCGCTTCTGCATCTTGTCGGCGAGTGCGAGACCGACGGCGAGCGGCAGGCCACCCGCGACGATCGCATTGCCGCCGTAAAAACGCAGCGACTTATCGAAAATATGCATGGAACCGCCGCGGCCCTTGCAGCACCCAGTCACCTTGCCGAACATCTCGGCCATGATTGAACGCGCGGGCACGCCACGCAGCAGCGCGTGCGCATGCTCGCGGTACGTCGCAACGATTGAATCTTCGGGTTTCAAAAAGGGGATGAGCCCCGTCGCGCACGCTTCTTCGCCGATGTAGAGATGCAGAAACCCGCGGATCTTGGTGGCGTTGTAGAGCTCTGCGCACTTCTCTTCGAAGCGGCGCAAAAGCAGCAGGCGCCGGTACCAGACGGTGGCTTCTTCTTGAGTTATTTTAATCATTGTCCCCCTCCGCCTTCGGCACCTCCCCCGCATGCGGGGGAGGACGGGTGGGGGACATTTTTTTTGTGGTTCATTTTGGCTGCTCCAGCGTCGACAAATCACCCTCAGGCAAGCCCAGCTCGCGCGCTTTCAGCAGCCGGCGCATGATCTTGCCGCTGCGTGTGCGGGGCAGGTTGTCCATGAATTGAATTTCGCGCGGCGCGACGGCGGCTCCCAGGCGGCTGCGTGCATGGCCGCGAATTTCGTCGGCCAATTCTTCGCTGGCGGTGAAACCTTTGCGCAGCGAAACGAAGGCTTTCACCAGTTCGCCCGCGACGTCGTCGGGCACGCCGATCACGCCCGCTTCGGCGACGGCCTGGTGTTCCATCAGTACGCTCTCGACTTCAAAGGGGCCAATCAAATGCCCCGACGATTTGATCACGTCGTCGGCGCGGCCAATGAACCACAGGTAGCCATCGGCGTCGCGCTTCGCTAAGTCGCCCGCAAGGTAATAACCGTTCGAGAAGCACTTCTTATAGCGTTCTTCTTCATTGAGGTATGTGACAAACATCGATGGCCATGGAGTCTTAATGGCAATCTCACCTTCTTTGTCGGTCTCTTTGATTATTTGAAATCCACCACCCGAGCGATCGGCGAGTTCGATTTCAATGCCCGGCACTGCCTTGCCCATCGAACCCGGTTTGATATCCATCGACGCAAAGTTGACAATCATCATTGCACCCGTTTCTGTCTGCCACCAGGTGTCGTGTGCCGGCAGCCCGATGTTCTGCTGCGTCCAAATCACGGCTTCGGCATTGAGCGGTTCACCCACGCTGCACATGTGGCGCAGCGCCGTGAACTTGAAGGGCTTCACCGCCTCGACACCCGCTTTCATCATCATGCGGATTGCTGTCGGTGCTGTGTACCATACTGCTACATTCTGGTTTTGCACAATTGTGTACCAGCGTTCGAGATCGAATTCGTCTTCATCGACAATGAGCGTCGCGCCGCACGATAACGGGCCCAAGATACCGTAAGACACACCCGTCACCCAACCCGGGTCGGCGGTGCACCAGTACACATCACCGTCTCTGAGGTCGAGAACCGCGCGCGAGGTTGCATAGTGTGCGACAATCGCGCCATGCACGTGCTGTGCGCCCTTCGGCTTACCCGTCGTGCCACTGGTAAAATGCAGCAGCGCAGGCGTCGTGACCGGTGTTGGCTGCGTTACATAGCTGTCGCTCTGCGCTGTGAGCAAATCGTCGAAGTCGACAGTACCGGGTACATCCGCCTTTTGACCACCCTCACGCAACAGGATGACATGCTTCAGATCGGGCAGCTTGTCGCGAATGCCGGCGACTTTCGCCTCGTAAAGATCGGCGGTGGTGACGAGCACCTTTGCTTTGCCAATCGTCATGCGCGTCAAGATCGGGTCGGGGCCAAACGCAGAGAATAAAGAAGAGAACACCGCACCATGGCGCAGCGTGCCGAGCGCCGCGACATACAGGCCCGGCAGGCGGCCCGAAAGCGTAAAAACTTTGTCGCCCCGCGCAACGCCGAGTGAAGCGAGCACATTGGCAAAGCGGTTCGTCTGCTTTTGCAGTTCGGCATAGCTGATTTCTAACCTAGATTCCCCGCTCACATCGATGGCATCCGTGCCAGTTCGCGGCAAGG
>JAKQXK010000706.1 GCA_029561505.1 Spirochaetota bacterium
CCGGGGGGCTGTATCGGCGGGGGCGGCCAACCTTACGGTGTCACCGACGCCGTGCGCAAGCAGCGCATGCAGGGGCTTTTTGCCGATGACCGCGACCGCGCTGTTCGCTGCTCGCACGACAACCCTGAGGTGAAGCAGGTCTATGACGAATTCTTAGGTAAGCCACTTTCTGAAAAGGCGCATGAGCTTCTGCATACCACTTATCACGCGCGACCGGTGTACGTGCGATGAGTATGCTCGTCGCGGTGCCGCGTTCGCTTGCCGCTTTTCCGTGGTTGCTGATGGCACGCGACATGCCCGCGTTGATCAGAACGCGCTTCTTCGACAAACATGACACTGCGCTGAAAGAGCTGACCGATGGTACGGTCGATTTGCTCTGCACAGGTTATACAGAAATGCTGCGGTTGCCAGAAGCAGAAAGACCCGAGCGAATCTGCACTTACGTGTGGGGGCTCTCGGCTATCGTGGTGCGCGACGGGGCACTGGAATCGTCGGCAGATCTGGCGCGCTATTGCGGGCAGAATGCCGGTGCTGCGCTCGTGTTGCCGTTTGCGGGTAGTCCCCTCGATCGGCAGGTTCGGGCGCTGGTTTCGCTCTCATCGGAATTTACGGGAATCACTCTACAGAACGCTGAGCTGGCTGAAACGCTGCAACGCTGGGCAAAAGGTGAGCTCTGTGCGGCGGTTTTTCCCGAACCGATCGCGGCGCGTCTCATCTCGACGGGCGCGGGGCATCGATTCGCAGACATTGCCTCGCTCTGGGCACAGATCAATCACGGCGAGCGGCGCTCGCCACAGGTTTCACTTTTCGCGAAAGCGGCCAGCACTCTGGGCGAAGGGTTCATGGCTGAGTTTCGCAGGGTTATCCTCATCTGCCATGAACCGAACGCTGAAGATCTGCACTTTCTGGCCGATCAGCTTTCACTGCCCGTGCCGATCGTCGAAGCAGCGCTGCCGCATGTGATATTCGAAACGCCAGAAAACAGCAACATGCAGAATCTAGAGGCGAGTTTCGATCAGCTCGTCGCACTCGCCGAAAAAAACCGCCGAGGGGCATAAAAGCTCTCGACCTCGTGAAGGCTGTCGGCGAACCTTCGCCATGCTTGCCGTATTCGATTTTTTAGTCTGTGTCTCTGCCCTCTGGGCTTACCTGCAATGCCGGCGCAATTCAATCACCGATATTCTGGCCCCTGCCGGTTTTTTGCTTATCGCTGCCGCCGCAATCATCGGTACCGCGCGTTATGCATTTTTGCCCGAACTGCTGACCGCTCATAAGGCAGTATCTCTCGCCGCGTCGGTCTATGGAGTGCCCGCGATCGCCATTGGCTTTTTTCTCGCTGCCGAAAATCTTGGCCGTCGCCGTTATTTTCAACTGGCGGCAGCTGCGCTTCTGCTGTTGAGCCTGCTCGCATACCGCGATCCCTTATTCGTGCTGCTGATCGGTGTCGCTGCGCAAATCATCTGGATTCTCGCAGCAGTACGGTTTCATAAGGTTTATCCAGGTCTTCCGCTGCCAGTCGCTATCAGCATTCTATTTGTTTCGGTAGCGGGTCTTGTTTTTGCGAGGCCGGGCTCTACACTTTCTATTCAGAACGAAAACTGGTTTCATGGCCTGTTAGCGATCGGCATTGTTCAGCAGGGCATCGCTTTTATCCGCATCAGGCCGCGCAGTTAAGCGATGGCAATGCTGAAACGTGTCGTCACGGCGCCGCTCTACGCGCTGGCAGCGGTCGTTGTGTTGCTCGAAGACTGGCTGTGGGATGACCTGCAGGCATTTGCCGCCGCACTCGGCAGGTTGCCCGTGTTTCGGCAGGCAGAAGCCTTTATTGTGCGGCTGCCCCCCGCCGGTGCGCTGCTATTGTTCATTGTGCCGTCGGTCTTGCTGGTGCCGGTAAAGCTTGCCGCACTCTGGTTCATTTCGACCGGTCATGCAGCCGTGGGCGTCGCAACAATTGTACTGGCCAAGCTCGCGGGTACGGCGCTCGTTGCGCGTCTCTTCAAGCTGACGAAACCCAAACT
>JAKQXK010000327.1 GCA_029561505.1 Spirochaetota bacterium
ATTCTCAATGTGCATTTCATTACCGGGACAGTCTTTTTAAACACGACAGCGCTTACTGGATAGCCGGCGCCGTTCTTGAACTGCCAAAAGGAGATATCGCCGCGATCGAGCAGCGCATCGCCGATTACAAGGCGCGCCGCATTGCCTCGCAGCCTAAGAACCGCCGGTCGGCCGGTAGCATCTTCAAAAACCCGTCGGCCGAAATTTCAGATAAGAAAGCGTGGCAGCTCATCGACGCCGCCGGTCTGCGCGGCGTCGTGCATGGCGGGGCAGAAATTTCAGCTGAGCATTGTAACTTTATCGTCAACAACGGCAGAGCACGGGCAGCCGATGTCTATCATCTCATTTGCCTCGCCGAAGAACGCGTTTTTGAGATGACGGGAGTCAGGCTTGAGCGTGAGGTCGTGCTCGTCGGCGAATTTGGTCCACGCTGATTGCCTGCCCCAAGCAGCAGCTGCCCCTCAATAGGCCTTCGCCGCGTCTTTGTAGGTTTCGGGTGAGATTCCCGTTTCGATAATTTTCTTATAGTGATCGTAGCTCTTGCGCTTCTTGCGCGCGAAACCGTTTTTGTAATCGGTTTCGACAAGGCCGAAACGCGCCTCGTAGCCCTCGGCCCATTCGAAGTTGTCAATGAGCGACCAGTGGAAATATCCGCGCACGTCGGCGCCGGCTTCGATTGCCGCCGCAGTTTCGGCGAGGTGTGTGGTGATGAGTCTCTGGCGCAAAATATCGTCGTGTTTCGCCTCTGCCGTGCCCGATTCGAGAATGTAGAGCGGCAGTTTGTACTTGCTGTTTGCCGAGAGCAAAATTGTTTTCATACCGAGGGGATAATCTGCCCAACCGAGTTCGTTCTTGATTTCTTTTTCGTCGCTTTCGTCATGATTTTTTACCTCAAATTTGGTGGGCGAGAAAATATTTGATTTGATGTAAAATCTGCCGTAATAGTTGATTCCGACAAAATCTTGCGTGCCTTTGAGGCCTTCAATTGCCTCTTCAATATCGGTGTTCGTCACTTTGAGCACGCCTGTCTGTATGGCGTCGGTGAAGTCCCAGATGAAGGCCTGCTCGACTTTGCCGGCGATAATGCGGTCGAGCAGCGCGTGGTTGCGGTAGGGTGCAAACTCGCGTGTGTGCTGCGTGACGCCGACCGAAGATTTGATGTTATGCTTGGCTGAGAAATCCTTGATGATTCTGTAAGCAAGTGCATGCGCTTTCAGCAGCGATTGCATGACGGGCGCGACGGCCTTTTCGTTCGCACGCTTCTCCATCGGCGGAAAAATACCCTGCATATAGCCAGAATATATGTAGACCATCGGTTCGTTGAGCGTTGTCCAGACACGCACGTCTTTGCCCCAGCGGTTTACCACGAAAGTGGCGAACCTGCCGAAGTGCTCGAGCGCGTCGGCCCTTTCCCAGCCGCGTTTGCCGTTTTTTTCTGCGAAGAACCATTGCGGTGAACTAAAGTGAAAGAGTGTTACTGAGGGTTCAATAGCGTTACGTTTGAGCTCCGCAAAGAGTTTGTCATAGAACGCGACGGCCGACGGTTCTGGTTCTTTCAGATCTTCGCGGGGGAAAAGTTTATCCCACGCGATTGAAAAACGGTAAGCGTTGTTGCCCATACTCTTCATCAGCGCCACGTCTTCGGCAAATTTTTCGTTGTGTGCTGTCTTTTGTGCGATCACCGTCGCTGGCCAAAGGTGCAGGTCTTTGATCGCCGCGCCGGTAACAGCTTTGCCTTCGCCGGCGTAACTTTTGCGAATGAGTTCGGCCCAATCGCTCGCCGTTGTTGCTTCGAGCTGTTCGGCGGCCGTTGCGGTGCCCCAGAGAAAACCTTTGGGAAACTTGAGTGGCGCAGAGATTTCAGTACGCGTCAGCCTCTCTGAAGTGCGTGATTTACCGCAAGCTACCGAAAGCGCCGAGAGGGCCAGCGCGCAGACCATGATTGTTCGCATGGCCCATTGACTCTGGCCGGGGCGGCCGCGTCAAACCGAAATAACAGAACGACTAACCAACTTTTTGTGTGAGAATTCCGACGAGGCTAGTGAATTCTTCGGGCATCAGCCGCTTGGCAAGATCCATCGCGTGAGCGTCGAGGCCGATCAGCAGTTTTTTCTGCTTCTTCTTGATCGCGCCGAGAATTGCCTTCGCCGCGTCTTCAGCTGAAGTGCGCGCGATGCTGTCGAAACGCGAGGTGATGTGGGCCTTGTCATTGCCACCGGGTGATGCGTGAACCTTAGCGTTGCGAATGATATTGGTTTTTATGCCGCCGGGATGAACCGAAGTTACGACGACACCCGAACCGGCGAGCTCTTGGTGAAGCGTTTCATTAAAGCCGTAAACGGCATATTTTGAGCAGTTATACGGCCCGTTATTGGGAAAAGGCACAAATCCATTCACGCTGCTGATATTAACCACAGAGGCTTCGGGGCGGGCTTTCAGATGCGGCAAAAAAGCGAGCGTGCCATAGACGACTCCCCAGAAGTTCACGTTCATGACCCATTCAAAATCTTCGTAGCTCACCTGTTCGAGAGGTTGCAGCACCGCTACACCGGCGTTATTGATGACGATGTCGACTTGTCCGTGAGCTTTGATTGCCGAGTCGGCAAGTGCGTAAACCTGATCGCGCTTTGAGACATCGACCACATGCGAAGTGATTTTGGTTTGCCCGTGCAGCTCGCCGACGGTGGCTTCGAGATTCTTCTGCACAACGTCGGCCAGCACCAGCTCGGCGCCGGCTTTAGCCAGTTGGTGTGCAAGCTGCCGACCAATGCCTGAGCCCGCGCCCGTGACGACCGCGACTTTGTTTCGAAGTTCTTTCATGAAGGCAGGGGCACAAACTTGACGCGAGCGTCAAGGTTTGTCAGCCCCCAATGTTTCGAATTAGTTCGCCGCGACGACCTTGTCGACGCTGACCAGGCAAGGTTTGTCCATCGGTTTGCCGGGAATAGCACCGGGGGA
>JAKQXK010000708.1 GCA_029561505.1 Spirochaetota bacterium
AGTCGTACAGTCGATGCTCAGCCAGAACAAAATTTCACGCAACGAGGCGCTGAAGCTCATGGCCTACGCCGAGACGCTGCATTCTGATTAGGCGGCTGCTGATAAGAAGCCGTTAGTACCAACCGGAACCAAAAAGTAGTATTACGGGTCTTTTCATGTACATAGGTGGCAACCGCACAATTATGAAGGGGGATATCATGACCAAACGCACCATCGCCGCTGGCGCGATCTGCGCCGCACTGTTTACGGGGGCCTGCACCACGATTCATCAGGGCAACCTCGGGGTCGAACGCAAATTTGGCAAACAGAGCAATGAGATTCTGAATCCAGGGCTCTACTTCTATAATCCAGTCTGGACAAGCATCATTGTGCTCTCGCTTTCGCTGCAGAACCTCGAGGTGAAACTGGCGTTACCCAGCAAAGAGGGCCTCAATGTCGAAGCAGAGATCTCGATCCTATACAAACTAAAAGAAGAAAAGGTGCCAGCATTGCTCGTTGAATTCGGCGGCTCGGCCTTTGAAGAGAACGAACAGCGGGTTGTGGTGAATGTTTTTCGTTCGGCGGCAGCCGACGTTTCGGCCCGCTTTCTCGCCAAAGATATGCACAGCGGCAAACGTTCAGAGATCGAGGCCGAAATTCTGAAGGCAATGCGCGAGGTACTTGAAAATAAAGGTTTTATGATCGACCGGGTGCTGATGAAAAGCATTAAACTGCCACCGGGCCTGTACGCCGCTATCGAAGATAAACTGCGAGCCGAGCAAGACGCCCAGCGCATGGAATACGTGCTGCAGCAAGAGCACCGCGAGGCTGAACGCCGCAAGGTCGAAGCTGCAGGTGTGCGTGATTCGCAGAAGATTCTGAACCAGGGGCTCAGCAAAGAGATCATTATGCTGCGCAGCATCGAGGCGTTTCGCGAACTGGCGAAATCACCCAACACCAAGGTGATTATCACCGACGGTAAAACCCCGATGCTCGTGCCAGAACCAAAGTAGCCTCGTGCGCGAAGGCGCACGAGGCTACTTTGGTACATGCCCTTTTGTATTTACGCGCCATGCAGCGCATCACCACGGGAGATTATGGGACTAGGTGATATTAAAGACATGATGGGCCAGATGCGCGCCGCTCAGCAGCAGATGAAGCAGGTGCAGAAGAAACTCGGCGACATGCGCGTGAGCGCCGAAACGGGTGGCGGCACGGTGAAGGTCACCGTTGACGGCGAAGCTAACCTCATCGATCTCGAAATCGATACGGCGCTGCTCGACGCCGATGAAATCAAGGTTCTGCCAAAACTGATCAAAAAGGCGATTCAGGCAGCGCAGAAAGACGCCCGCAAGCAGGTCATGTCAGACATGAAGGGCATGCTCGGCAATATGATGTAGATCTGCCCTGCGGGCAGATTTACATCATGAAAGAAATATATTTTTTAAGGGGGTACTTTGTACCCCCTTAAGAACCCCCCGGAGAAAAATGCCCCCTGAACTTTTAGCTGCAATCGACGCAATACAGTCGCTGCCAGGCATTGGCCGCAGGTCGGCGATGCGCATCGTCTTTTCGCTGATTGAGGCGGGCAAAACGCGCGTTGAAAATCTGGCGCATACTCTAACAGAGCTCGTTGCCAATATTTCAGCATGCAGCCGTTGCGGCGCTTACACCAGCCGTCTTGCCGAACCCGGGGTGGCCGGCTGCGCTTACTGCGACAATCCGCGCCGCGATCATGCGAGCCTCTGCGTCGTTGAGCAGCCATCAGACATTTATGCCGTTGAAAACACGGCAGAGCACCGCGGCCTCTACCATGTGCTCGGTGGAGTACTCTCTCCCCTCGACGGCATTGGCCCCGAAGAGCTGCATCTGCCTGAACTTGCAGAACGTGCCGGCCGGCTGGGTATTAAAGAGGTGATCGTCGCCGCGAACCCGAGCGTCGAAGGCAACGCCACCGCGCACTACATCGCCGACCTCTTAAAACCTGCAGGCATTCGCGTCACGCGCATCGCCACCGGCCTTGCGCTGGGCCAAATGCTTGATTTTGCCGAGACGCAGGCGATATCGCAATCGATTCGCCAACGGGTCGATCTGTGATCGCAGTCGTTATCCCGGTTCTCAACGAAGAAAAGTCAATCGGGCTCGTTGCCAGAGACCTGCTTACCACGGCAAAACGTGAAAAGCTTAAGCTGCAGATCATTGTCTGCGATAATGGTTCGACCGACAACACCGCCGCAGTCGCGAAAGCGGCCTCTTGCCTCGTCGTCAATGAACCCGTGCGCGGTTACGGGGCTGCGTGCCTGCGCGCATTGCAGGCTATGCCCGCAGCGGCTGAAATTGTGCTCTTTATCGACGGCGATTACTCTGATTTTCCCGAAGAGTTTCCCGCGCTCGTGCGCCCTATTCTCGAAAACCGGGCTGATCTGGTCGTCGGTTCACGCACCCTGCCCGGCGCGGTGCGAGAACGTGGCGCACTGACACCGCAGCAGCGCTTCGGCAACTGGCTCGCGACTTTTCTGATTCGCCTGTTTTTTGGGCAGAGGTATTCTGATCTGGGGCCGTTCAGGGCAATCAGCCGCGCCGCGCTGCAAAAGCTGAACATGCAAGACCGCAACTTCGGCTGGACAGTTGAAATGCAGATTCGCGCAGCGCGCCAGAAACTGCGCGCCATTGAGGTGCCGGTCAGCTACCGCAAGCGCATTGGCGTCTCGAAGATTTCCGGCACCATCAAAGGCACAGTGATGGCCGGGTATATTATTCTAAAGACGATCTTCAAAGAGTTTCTGCGCAGGGGTTGAGAGACTGTTAGCAGGCTCCGGAGGCCTGCTGACAGTTTCCCGTTTCGGGAAACTCTTAATGAAAGATTTTGAACTTGTCGCCAATGAGGTCTAAGACTTCGATCAGAATAAGAACGGTAATAACGATCTCAATGCGATGGCTCTGCG
This sequence comes from Spirochaetota bacterium, assembly GCA_029561505.1. Classification (GTDB taxonomy): domain Bacteria; phylum Spirochaetota; class Leptospiria; order Turneriellales; family Turneriellaceae; genus Turneriella. The sequence goes on from JAKQXK010000708.1 coordinate 2,925, forward strand.
CATTCACATGCAACTCGTTCAACATATGCAGATTCTCTTCGATGATACGAAAGCTACCTTCAACCTCTTCGAATCTCACTTTCAGATCAAGCGTCTGCACCATACCGTGCTGCACCCGGGCGAGCAGGTCGTTTTCCCACACCTCGTCGAGCGCCTGAAAAATGTAGAAGTGCTCGGCGATGCGGTTTTTTACAGTCATGACGCGCCCGATGAACTGGTTGAGTTGTTTTTCCCTGAGCCTTATTTTGCCTGATTGCGCCAGCTGCTCTGCCCGGCTTTTTACCGATTCAAGCAAGGCCGCCGCAACCTGTTGAAAATAGTCGAGGGTTACCGAATAAGCGAGGTTTAACATTACAACCCGCAAAATATCGTCGCTGGCCCGGGGCACCGTAATTTCTGAAGGTATCGCGCGTGGCTTGCCCGCACCGAGCTTCAGATCATGATCTTCAAAGAGCGCCTTTTCATGCACACCGTCGGCATGCGCGCGAATATTCTGCAGCATACCTTCGTGATCAGCTTCTGGAACATTGTAAAAAACCACCGCGCCAAAGTTATAGATGCTGTAGCACGAATTCTTGCCAAGTCGGATAAATATCTCGCGATCGAGCACGGTTGTGGTCTCGTGTGTTGACGCAGCAGCAATGGGGCCGAGCTGAATCGATTCGGCGAGTGAATATGCATGGAGTTTCATTGCACCGTGGTGGCAAAACCTTCA